>NZ_CEWDFQ010000146.1:0-7430 GCF_982438285.1 Acetatifactor sp.
TTATGGACAGATTTTCCGTCACATGGTAAGGAGCCAGAGGATTTCAGGGCTTTTCAAGGACTCCTTTTCCCATTTGTCATATCCCTGTACCGCGTAATCGCCCTCCCGGTTCTTCTCTCCCCGCAAAAGCCTCATAGCATCCTCCAAAGAAGGGTGCCACGGTTCCATGCCGAAGGCTGCTGCACAGGGGCCATAGATAGAGGCCGTATCACAGAGAGTGGCCAGCAGATAGGTCATATTGGTATTGTCGGAGTAGCCCATATACCATTTGGGGGCCGCTTTCCTGATTTTCTCAAAATCCATCCAGCTTAGCACTTCGCACATCAGCTCGCCGCCGCCGCAGGAGATCAGACAGTCACTGTCATCTGCACAGTAGGCTTCCATCAGCTCTTCCGCACAGAGTCCTGGCTCATTGCTGATGCCCACCCCCTCCTGGGCATAGCAGTTCGGCCCAAGCTTCAGGCCAAAGCCCATCTTCTTAAACTTTTTCTGCGCATTCTCAAATGCGCTGCGGTAAGGCTCTATTCCGCATCCAAAGGAGGGGGCCACAAAGCCTATGGTTCCCTCTTCAGGCAAAAATTTCGGATATCTCATTTTACGCATTCCAATCTATTTTCTGATAAATGTCAAAGCAGTCGAAGGTTGCAAAATAATCCCTGGGAGTCTCCGCCCTCCGAATCAGCTCCACTTTTCCGTTTTCCCGAAGCAAAAGCTCTGCTGACTTTAGCTTGCCATTGTAATTATATCCCATGGCAAACCCATGAGCGCCGGTGTCATGAATGGCAAGGTAATCTCCGATTTGCACCTCCGGAAGCATTCGGTCCACTGCAAACTTATCATTGTTCTCGCACAGAGAGCCTGTTACGTCATATTTGTGATCACAGGCAAGATTTTCCTTTCCCAGAACCGTAATATGATGATACGCGCCGTACATGGCAGGACGCATCAGGTTTACAGCACAGGCGTCAACGCCAACATATTCCTTGTGGGTATGCTTTTCATGAATCACCCTGGTCACCAGATGACCGTAAGGCCCCATCATAAAACGCCCAAGCTCCGTGTAGATAGCTACATCCCCCATTCCTGCAGGCTCTAAAATTTCCTGATACACCTTACGCACACTTTCACCAATGGCTCTGATATCGTTAGGCTCCTGATCCGGGCGGTAGGGAATGCCGATGCCGCCGGACAGATTGATAAAGGTAATATGGGCTTTCGTCTCCTCCTTTAATTTTACCGCCAGCTCAAACAGAGTTTTTGCCAATACCGGATAATACTCATTGGTCACCGTATTGCTTGCAAGGAACGCATGAATGCCAAAATTCTCTACGCCCCTTTCCTTCAGGATACGGAAGCCCTCAAACATCTGCTCTGTGGTAAAGCCATATTTTGCATCCCCGGGATTGTCCATAATATTATTGCTGATGGAAAAATATCCTCCCGGATTATAGCGGCAGCTTATGGTTTTAGGAATGTATCCTATTGTTTTTTCCAGAAAATCAATATGGGTGATATCATCCAGATTGATGGTTGCACCAAGCTTTGCCGCATAGGCAAACTCGTGGGCGGGTGTATCATTGGAGGAAAACATAATATCCTCCCCGTGCACTCCCATGGCGTCGCTGAGCATCAGCTCTGTCAGGGAGGAGCAGTCACAGCCGCAGCCATATTCCCGCAGTATTTGAATCAGAAATGGATTGGGAGTGGCCTTAACCGCAAAAAATTCCTTATATCCCTTGTTCCACGCAAAGGCCTCCTTCAGAGCCCTGGCATTTTCTCTGATTCCCTTCTCGTCATAAATATGAAATGGCGTAGGGTAAGTCTTTACAATCTCCTCAACCATTTCCTTTGTTACAAATGCCTTTTTTTCCATAAAATACTCCTCTTTCTATACATTCTCTATCTGCCAGTCTATGGGTGTTTCCCCATGCTCCTGTAAAAATTCATTCGTCTTGCTGAAAGGTCTGCTCCCAAAAAATCCTCTGTAAGCGGACAGCGGGCTTGGATGGGGAGCCTCCAAAATTAAATGCCTGGGATTGTCCAGCATGCTCTTTTTCATTTGGGCGGGCCGTCCCCATAATATAAAAACAATAGGACGATCCTGCTTGTTCAAAGCCCGGATGGCAGCATCTGTAAATTCCTCCCAGCCCTTGCCGTGATGGGAATTGGCCATGTGCGCCCGTACCGTAAGCACCGTATTCAGCATCAGAACCCCTTGCTTTGCCCATTTTACCAGATATCCGTTATTAGGAATGTAACATCCCAGATCATCATGAAGCTCTTGATAAATATTCACCAAAGACGGCGGAATCTCCACCTCCGGCTTCACCGAAAAGCACAGTCCATGGGCCTGTCCTACATTATGATAAGGGTCCTGCCCGATAATGACAACCTTTACCTGGCTTAAGGGGGTGAGATGAAACGCATTAAAGATATCCTCCGCTGGCGGAAAGACCTGAGTGGTATTATACTCCTGCTTCACAAACTCATACAGTTTTCTGTAATAGGGCTTTCGAAATTCCGCCCCCAGCTCCTGCAGCCAGTCATTGTCAATCATGCCCATAACCTCTCACCTTCCCTTATGTCCTACAGACGGACACTGATGCCTTTCTCTCTTAAGTATTCTTTCACCTGGCGGATTTCCAGCTCTCTGTAATGAAACAAAGATGCCGCAAGCACGGCCTCCGCTTTGGCATCGTGCAAGGCTTCGTAAAAATGTTCCAGCCTGCCTGCACCCCCGGAGGCAATCACCGGGATACCCACCGCCTCAGCCACCGCTTTCGTAAGGGCCAGGTCATATCCTTCCTTTGTGCCGTCCCCATCCATGCTGGTGAGAAGGATTTCACCGGCGCCCAGGCTCTCCGCCTTTACCGCCCACTCCACAGCGTCGATACCCATATCCACCCGGCCTCCGTTTTTATAAATATTCCAGCCGCTGCCGTCCTGTCTTTTTTTTGCGTCTATGGCAACCACAACACACTGGCTGCCGAATTTCTCTGCAGCCTCACTGATCAGCTGCGGATTCATGATGGCTGCGGAATTGACGGATATTTTATCAGCCCCCTCCCGCAGTATCGCTCTGAAGTCCTCTATGGAACGGATTCCCCCGCCAACGGTAAAGGGTATAAACACCTGTGAGGCAACCTGTCTCACCCACGCAAGCTGTGTGGCTCTGTTGTCCGCCGATGCAGTAATGTCTAAAAAAACCAGTTCATCCGCCCCGGCTTTGTCATATGCGGCCGCCGCCTCCGCCGGGTCACCTGCATCCCGGAAGTTCACAAAATTCACACCCTTTACCACTCTTCCATCCTTTACGTCCAGGCAGGGAATGATTCTTTTTGTGTGCATACCGTCTCCTCCGTGATCTGAATAAAATTCTGCAGTATCTTAAGCCCTGTCTTTGAGCTTTTTTCCGGGTGAAATTGACAGGCAAAAATATTACCCTTTTCCACTGCCGCGTGAATCTCAACGCCATAATCCGCTGCAGCCGTTACAATACTCTCATCTGCCGCCTGCAGATAATAGGAATGAACAAAATATACATAGGGATTCTCCTCCAGTCCAAGAAACAGCCTTCCCGAAAGTCCTTTTCCTTTCTGGGGACAGCGGAGATTGTTCCATCCGATATGGGGAATTTTTAATCCCTCTGCCTCTGGAATCCGCAGAATCTTCCCCTCCAGAATATGCAGTCCCTCCACTCCCGGACTTTCCTCGCTGCTCTCAAAAAGAAGCTGCAGGCCAAGGCAGATGCCAAGAAAGGGCTTTCCGCCCGCCACATATTCATGAATGGTATCTGACAGCCCATAAGAATGCAGCTTTTCCATGGCGTCTCCAAAGGCCCCAACTCCTGGCAGAATTGCGCCATCCGCTTTCAGTATGGTGTCTCTGTCCCTGGTGATTACTGCCTCTTTTCCCAAAAACTGCAAGGCCTTTTCCACACTTTTGATATTCCCTGCATCATAATCAATTATCGCAATCATACTGTCTCCCGCTACGCTATGTTGTCTATAAAGATTTCTTCCGAAAGCTCCGTTTCCTCCGGCAGCTGATCTGCAAGCTGCTGGGATTCCTGTTCTGCAGCCTGCTCTCCTGCCTGTTGATTCTTCCAGTCCTCATAATCCGTTCCCTGGGAAATGGCCGTGACAATGATTGTATATTCCACATCGTCTGGCACAGCTATGATTTCCTGTGCCTGTTCCTGGGTCAAATTGTATTTTTCTGATAGAATCTGTAAAATTTGAGCATACTCAGCCGTCACCTCGCTTTGGGCATTCCACTGGCCGGCATATTCATATAAAGAGGGATAGGCATATACGGACTGCAGCAGACTGTCCAGAGCCTCTGTCTCCAATCCTTCCTCCACAAACAGCTCATATTCTCTAATCCAAAGCCTGATTCTCAAAATACTCTCTGATTTCCCCAGCATCACCTGCTCGCTTTCGTTCAGATTTCTTCCTACAAGATTCTGATAGCAGGTCATATAGTCCTGACTATAATAGGCCTCTACGCCATCCATCCTGTTCATATAATCTCCGGAAACATTCGCTATGATGATCACTGTAAGCCCAAATGAAAGACATACAAGTGACACCAGAATGACTTTCTTTTTGGGAAGCTTTCTTTCCGGCTGCCTTGCTTCCTCCGGCAGAGGAAGATTTTTCTTTTCTTTCTTCGGAGTCTTTTTGGCCTTCTTCTTTTTCCGAGAGCCTCCCTCTTCCCTTCCTTCCCCTGACGCATTTTGGGCCTTCTTGGAAGCTTTTTTATCCTTTTTCTTTCTCTTCTTTTTTTCCTGATCCATCTCCTTCAGAATATCTTTGTTTTCCTGGGAAAGCTTTATATCCTCATTTTCCTCTTCTTCCTCATCCTCCTCAGTCAGGAAGTCAAGTATTCTGGAGAAAAACCCTTTTTTGTGCTCCTGGGACGCCTCAGCCTCAAGCTTGTCCAAATCCGGCATGTCCGCAAGTTCCTGTTCCTCAAGGAAATCCTCTGGATTCTCCTCTTCCTTTGGGTTCTCCTCTTCCTTGGGCTTTCCTGCCAGTCTGGCTTCTTTTGCAGCCTTCTTCTGAGCCTTTTTGGCCTCCCTTGCCGCACGTCTGGCCTCTTTTTTGGCTCTCCTCTCTTCCTTTTTATCAGAACCAGAAGCCTCCGACGTGGCCTCCTCCTGATGAGGGACATCCGAGTCATCCGCAATTTCCTCATGATTGTCAGATTTCTGCAGCAGGTCATGTATCTCCTGCAGATCCTTGTCATCGGACTCTTCCAGAAGATTCATCACATCCTTCTGCTGCTTTTCCTTTTCCTCTGCATCCTGCCCGCTTCCCAAATTCAGCAGGCGTTCAATGTCATCCTTTGACATATTCCGCAAGTCGTCCACCGCAGGAGTATCCTCCGTTTTCGAATTGTCACTTTCCTGGGCCAGGGCGTCTGTCTTTGCAGTCTCCTCAGAAACGGACTGCAAAAGAGCTTCGATATCACTCATGTCTATTTGTGCAGCGTCCGCTGCCTTTTCTTTTTCACTGGTTTGTCCGCCTGCTTCCTCATTGTTTAAATCCTTTGACAGGCTGTCCATATAATCTTCTTGTGAAGGCATATACCATTTTCCTCTGCTTTCTCATTGGGCTTATTACTTTTTATAGTTTATCACAGGATTTGCAGCCAATCAATTGAATTCTTAGCGATGGAGACACCTTTCCCCTTCAATTCCTCCGATAACTGATACAGCTTCTCATTTACACGATAAAATTCCGCCTTCTGCTGAAAAAAGGCAATCTTTTCAAAGGGCCAGCGGATCACGGAGGGAAACTTAAGTCCCACGCCCAGCTCCAGTATCAGCAGTTTCCGGTTCAAGGTGCCCTGAAGCCATTTCCGGTAGGTTTCCCACTGCTCCAGGTACCCCTTTTCATTATATACATCCGCATATATATTGTTTAAGACCAAAGGGCTTCCGCACACCGGACAAACGCCTATTGCTCCCTGGGTCCACAAAGGCAGCTCCTCTTCGTCCTGGGCTTTTTCTTCCAAAACAGCAAAATAATGATTTAATACTTTTTTGTCCTCGTCTCCAGTCTTACAAAGCACATCCGAACACCCTCTGGCGCACTGTTTCCCCCTCCAGGAACCGCAAGGCATTACAAGCCTTCCCTCTTTCCACGGCACATCAGCCACCTCATCATTTGTAGATACGGAAACCACAAAATAATTCTTATCTTTCAGTCTCTCAGCCAGCCTGCACAATCCGCCGGACACCTCATGGTCTTTCTCTCCCCTGCAATAGCTCTCATAGGCAGGCAGAAGCCAGGCGGCTTCAGATCGGTTCAATGCCTCTTCTGTCTTGCGGTACGCCTTTCTTTGGCGAAAGCGCCTTACATTGTTAAACTCCTCACCAATTCCCACAAGGACCATATCTGCCTGTTCTATTTTCTCAGGAATTGTCTTATCCATTGCTTACCTCTCACCCCTTTAACGGGTATTACCTTCATTTTTCTTTCACTGCTTTCTTCCGGGAAAACCCCTTCATATGGAAAAAACCGGGAGCACTCCCGGCCTTTTCTGTCCTTACTTATCTAAATGTTTCTCTGAAACAAGCTGATCAATAATTTTTACCAGATTACCGATCTCCGGCTTTGAAAGCTGGGCATCTGCTCCCAGCGCCTCTCCTTTGCGTTTCATCTCCTCATTGACAAGGGAGGAAAAAATCACAACAGGAATATCTGCTGTAGTATCATCGGATTTCAAAAGCTTTGTCAGTCTGTGTCCATCCATTTCCGGCATTTCAATGTCCGTGATAACACATCTCACATGATCCTTCAGCGTACCGTCTTCCTTGCACTGCATGATAACATCGTACGCCTGTTTTCCGTTTTCCGTATGTATCAGGTTGTCGTATCCCGCTTTTTTCAGTGAATCTACAATTAATTTATTTAACAGCGGAGAATCTTCTGCAATCAAGATCGGAACATTGCTCCTTGTTCTCGGACCAAGCTCAGAAAGCTCAGACATCTTAAGCCCAGTCTCCGGATTGATATCGCTCACAATTTTCTCAAAGTCCAGAATGATAATAAGCTTTCCGTCCTTCTTGATAATACCTGTGGCAACGCTTTCATCTGCAGCTGATATGGTAACATCAGGCTTAATAATATCCGCCCAGGAAACCCTGTGAATTCCCAGCACACTCTCCACATGAAATGCAATATCCAATTTATTGAAATTTGTTACAATAAACAAGCCCTTGGGTTCTGACTCTCCTCTTCCGAGGCAATTCTTTAAATCAATTGCCGTAATCATGGTATCACGAGGCATAAAAATCCCCTCAATACTGGGATGTGAATTCGGAATCGGTGTGACAGGCTGATATGTAATAATTTCTCTGATTTTTGCCACATTTATGCCATACGAATTGCCTGCCAGCGTAAATTCAAGCACTTCCAGCT
>NZ_CEWDFQ010000147.1:0-7430 GCF_982438285.1 Acetatifactor sp.
GAGTGGACAGATGAGGTTCCGCTCTCTTTTTGTGTGGTGAGAAATAAAATGACAGGGGAATAAACGAATGGTATAATGAAGAAAAATCAGGTCGACAGATTGGGATATTTGCTGGCTTTATCAGTCGGAGCAGTTTGTTTTTAAAGGCACTGAAGATATGGTAAAAGAATATCATAAGGATTGGTTTTATGTTAAGAAAAGTTTCAAAGGAGAGGGCGTTCATGGGGAGTATCTTTAGAAGCACGCATAATACCCGTGCAATTCTGCCGGGGAGTTTTCGCTTTGTCAGGAGCGATGTTCCAAATTGTATAACAGAAGAAGAAGTGAAGTGGCTTGTGGAAAACAATATCACAACGGTAATTGATCTTAGAGAAGACAATGAAAGAGCCGATAAAAAATGTCCGTTGATTGACAACGATTTCTTTCAGTATTATTGTATGCCTGTCACAGGTGGGAATATTGTTCCTGAATCTGTGGATGATGTTTCCAAATCATACATAAAAATGGTTGATGCACAAATGAGAAAAATTATTGATACCATTTGGAATGCAAAAACCAATGTATTGTATTTTTGCAATGCAGGAAAGGATAGAACGGGTGTTGTTTCTGCCTTGCTTCTTTATAAGATCGGAATGAGCAGGGATTATATAATTAATGATTATATGGAATCAAAAAGTAATCTTAAAGATATGCTGGAAGCATATGCAGCTCAATGTCCGAATGTGGATATTGATGTGATTACACCTCATGAAAGGTATATATGTGAATTTATATCTGATTTTGAGAGAAGGGAGCATTTTATATGAGAGCGGTTGTATATAAAGGAAACGGGCAGATTGCTCTTGAGGACAGACCCATGCCGGTAATCATGGACGAAAGAGATGTGATTATAGAGGTGACGCTGACAACGATCTGTTCCAGTGATATACATATCAAGCATGGAGCAGTGCCGAAAGCAGTGCCTGGAACGGTTCTTGGACATGAGTTTGTAGGAAGAGTGACGCAGACCGGGAGCGCAGTGAAAAAAGTGAAGCCGGGAGACCGGGTGGCAGTCAATGTAGAGACCTTCTGCGGAGAATGTTATTTCTGCAAGAGAGGCTTTGTGAATAACTGTATAGACAAAAACGGAGGCTGGGCGCTGGGCTGCCGTATGGACGGAGGACAGGCAGAATATGCGAGAATTCCTTTTGCAGACAACGGTCTGACAATCATACCTGAGCATGTGTCGGATGAACAGGCGCTTTTTAACGGAGATATTCTCTCCACCGGATACTGGGCTGCAAAGATCGGAGAGATAAAACCTGCGGATACAGTTGCGGTGATCGGAGCCGGCCCCACAGGGCTTTGTACCATGCTGTGCGCGCGTCTGTATACGCCGGCAAAGATAATCGCTATTGATACGGACGAATACAGGCTTAAGGCTGCAGAAGCGCAGGGACTGGCTGACCTTACACTTGTCCCCGGAAGAGACGATGTGGAAGAGAAGGTTCTCCAGGCGACAGATGGCAGAGGCGCAGATGCTGTATTTGAAGCAGCAGGCGGTAAGGATACCTTTCAGACGGCTTGGAAGATTGCCAGACCGAATGCTGTTGTAGTGATTGTAGCTATGTACGAGGAACCGCAGGTACTGCCTCTGCCGGATATGTATGGAAAGAATCTGGTATTTAAGACGGGCGGCGTAGACGGAAGCTTCTGTCAGGAAATCATGGATTTGACTGCCTGCGGAAAGCTTGATACGGGATTTTTGATTACCCACCGATGTAATCTGGAACAGATTATGGAAGCATATGACGTATTTGAAAACAAAAGAGATCATGTTATAAAATATGCTGTGAAAGTCCCAAACTAGCAAAAGGAGAGCATCCAGATGAATATTGTAATGCTGGAGTAAGAATAAGGATGAAAGCGTATAAATTTTCAAGGAAAAAAGCAGGAGATGACAATGGAAATTAAAAAAATTGCGGACAATCCGGAGTTGATTGAGGAAGCTGCAGGCTGGTTTCACACAAAATGGCATGTTCCCACAGAGGCTTATCTTGAAAGCATGGAGGAAAGTCTGCAGGAAAACAGTGCTGTGCCCCAATGGTATATTGTAATGGACGGTGGAAGAGTGATTGCCGGAATTGGTGTGATAGACAACGATTTCCATAATCGAAAGGATTTGTGGCCCAATGTGTGTGCACTTTATGTGGAAGAGGCGTATCGATGCCGGGGAATCGCAGGAGAAATGCTTAATTTTGTCTGTGAGGATATGCAGAAGAAAGGAATCTCCACACTTTACCTGATTACCGATCACACCGCCTTTTATGAGAGATATGGCTGGGAATTCCTTTGCATGGTTCAAGGAGACGGAGAGGCGCAGCCGACAAGAATGTATGTTCACAAAATGGGAAAGAAGAAATAAAATGCTTGACCTTATATCCGGTATAGGCTTTATAAAGGAGGTGGGAGAAAAACTTTACGCCGCTTTTAGGAGCAGAGCGTCAGAGAGGAGAGGGATTAAAATGAAAAGCATCAAGGAAGCAGAAATGATTACCGGCATATCCAGCCAGAACATTCGCTATTATGAAAAGCAGAGACTGTTGTCTCCCAGCCGGAACGCGGAGAATTCCTACCGTGAATATTCACAGGAGGATATCAACCGACTAAAGCTCATCAAGCTTTTTCGAAAGCTGGATGTGCCCATTGGAGATATTAGACGGCTGATAGATGGAGAAACCACTCTTGAAGAGACAATGCTGCTGCAGATCTACCGCCTGCAGTCAGAGAAAGAGAGGCTGGACGAGGCAATTACATTTTGCTCCAAAATCCAAGAGCAGCAGCTTGCAGAGCTGGATGTGGATCAGTATCTTCATCAGATGGAAGAAAGAGAAAAGAAGGGGTCTGTGTTCAAACAGTTTAGCAATGACTATAAGGAGGTTGTGAAATCAGAGATGGCACGGGAATTTTCCTTTATGCCGGAGGTTCGATGTGACACGCCGGAGGAATTTTCGGAAAGTCTGCTGAAATATGGACAGGAAAATAACAGAAATATGGTTATCCTTAAGGAAAGTATGTCTCCAAGGCTTTTGATAGACGGAGTGGAATACTATGCCTACAGAACCTCCTCGCGGTATGGGATTGTGATTCACTGTGAGATGCTTCATCCCCAGGATTATATTCCGGCCGGGATGTCGGAAAAAAAATACCGCAGATACCGTATTTTGTCACTGCTTGCGCTCCCGGTTCTGTTTTTTCTGATTTGTAATTTGTGGGTGATAAGGGATTTGTTTACCACGGCCACCCCTTTAGAAAGCCTGCTTGGCCTTTTTATTGTAATCCTATTATTTGCTGCAGATTTGTGCTTTTTGTATTATTGTTATGGGAAAAATTTCAAAGGATAGAGAAGAGGATTTTACATTTCTTTTCAAAGAGATTATAATGTGTATAAGAAACCGGAAGGAGGCCTTGAAAAATGAAAGAACAAAAAGTAATTCCCGGAAGCGGCGGGGAACATTATATTCCTTATGAGGAGCGCACTGGCGAAGAATCCGTTGTTTACTTTACCAGAGATTTGTCAAAGGAGGGACTGCGCAGGATTTTCGAGCGTGTGGGTGCCAATATGGAGGGAAGAGTGGGCATCAAGCTGCATACCGGAGAGCAGAACGGCCCTAATATTATCCCCCGCCCCTGGGTGGAAGAGCTGATTCAAAAGAATCTTCCCCGGGCATCTATTGTGGAGACCAACACCTATTACGAAGGGGACCGCTACACCACAGAACAGCACCGTAAAACCCTGGAGGTAAACGGATGGACCTTTTGCCCGGTGGACATTATGGATGAGGATGGAACGGTATTCCTTCCGGTGAAGGGCGGAAAGTGGTTCACGGAGATGTCCATGGGCAAAAATATTCTGAATTATGATTCTCTGCTTGTATTGACCCATTTTAAGGGGCATCAGGTGGGTGGCTTTGGGGGCTCGAATAAAAACATTGGCATTGGCTGTGCGGACGGCCGCGTTGGAAAAGCCATGATTCATACCACACCCGGCTCAGATGACATGTGGGACATTCAGAAGGAAGAATTTATGGAACGTATGACGGAATCTGCCAAAGCGGTGGTGGATCATTTCGGTGAGCATATCACCTTTGTGAATGTGCTGCGGAATATGTCCGTGTCCTGTGACTGTGAGGGGACTGCAGCCATGCCTGTGGTGACGCCGAATATCGGCATTGTAGCTTCTTTAGATATTCTGGCGGCAGACCAGGCCTCAGTGGATTTGGTTTATGCGCTGAATCCCTGTGATCACAATGATCTGGTGGAGCGGATGGAGACCCGTCACGGCCTGCGCCAGCTTACCTATATGAAGGAGCTTGGCATGGGGAACGACCGCTACCGCCTGATTGATATCGACCATGAGGATGCTTTGATTTCTCCCAAGGAGGCTGTGAAGGACGTAAAGCCCTTTGCATAAGAGCAGTAAAGCCGGGTCAAGGAGGCTTCGGTGTTTTCGGAGGAAAAGTAAAACAAATGACAAAGAAAAAGCTGGCTCTTGCCATCATAGAAAGATTGAAAGCGGAATATCCGGATGCAGGCTGTACGCTGGACTACAACGAGGCGTGGAAGCTGCTTGTGAGTGTGCGCCTTGCCGCACAGTGCACCGATGCCAGGGTAAATGTAGTAGTGGAAGGGCTGTATGAAAAATTTCCGGATGTAAATGCCTTGGCACAGGCTCCGGTGGAGGAAATAGAGGCCATTGTGAAGCCTTGCGGCCTGGGACACAGCAAGGCCAGAGATATCAGCGCCTGCATGAAGATACTTCGGGATGAATACGACGGGAAGGTGCCGGATGACTTTGATGCGCTGTTAAAGCTGCCCGGTGTGGGACGCAAAAGCGCAAACCTGATCATGGGAGATGTGTTTGGCAAGCCTGCCATTGTGACGGACACCCACTGTATCCGGCTGGTGAACCGGATGGGGCTTGTGGACGGCATAAAGGAACCGGCCAAGGTGGAAAAAGAGCTGTGGAAGATAATCCCCCCTGATGAGGGAAGTGATTTCTGCCACCGCCTGGTTTACCATGGCAGAGAGGTCTGCACCGCAAGAACGAAGCCCCACTGTGAAAGATGCTGCCTGCAGGATATCTGCAAAAAGGCGGGGGTTTAACGGAATAAGACAAAAAGCCTCCTGCATATCATATAAAAAATGATGAGACGGCCTTTGCGCCGCAGAGAGCAGGATGGAAATTTATGTTGTGGACAGGGGAGACAATGTGGACCAAATTGCCGCCAGCACAGGCATCAGCGTGTGGCAGCTGATTTACGATAACCAGCTTATTTATCCCTATGAGCTTGCGGTGGGGCAGGCCCTTGTGATCGATAATGGGATAAGAAACGCCAGCCGGGCCGTTTCTGTCAGCGGGTATGCTTACCCCTTTATCAGTGAGTGGGTGCTTGGGGAGACTCTGCCTTTTTTGTCAGAGCTTCCCATATTTTCCTATGGCTTTACCATGGAGGGTGAGCTGATTCCTCCTCTGTGGGATGACGAATGGATGATCAGGGAGGCTCTCCGGTACGGCACACAGCCCATCCTTGTGCTGACACCCTTTGGACCGGACGGAAATTTTAACAATCAGCTGATTCATTCGGTGGTCAATAACTGGGTTTACTCGGAAAATCTCATTTCCAATCTTCTTCGTGTGATGGAGGAAAAGGGATATCAGGGAGTGGATATTGATTTTGAATATATTCTGGCCCAGGACAGGGATGCTTTCACCGGCTTTGTATGGTGGGTGGCGGATACCATGCGGGAAAACGGATATCATACTTCCGTGGCGCTGGCTCCCAAAACATCCTCGGAGCAAAGGGGTCTTTTGTATGAGGGAAAGGACTACAGAGCCCTTGGAGAGGCCGCCGATCATGTGCTGTTAATGACCTACGAATGGGGCTATACCTACGGGCCGCCCATGGCTGTGGCGCCCTTAAACCAGGTGCGCCGGGTGGTGGAATATGCCGTCACCCAGATTGATCCGGCCAAAATAGATTTGGGGATTCCAAATTATGGATATGACTGGCCGCTTCCCTTTGAGAGGGGCATTACCATGGCACGGACCCTTGGAAATGTGGAGGCTGTACGGATCGCCATAGAGAAAGGATCTGCCATTGCATTTGATCCCCTGGCGCAGAGTCCCTATTTTTTTTATACGGAAAACGGGATTACCCATGAGGTCTGGTTTGAAGACCCAAGGAGTCTTATGGGAAAATTCCGGCTTATGGAGGAATATGGCCTAAGGGGGTGCGGCTATTGGCAGATCATGCAGTGGTTTCGGGCGAATTGGCTGCTTTTGCGCTCTCAGTTTTATATTTTAAAATAGAGAAACGGGGAAAAACCTATGCGAATGTACGATGTGATCATGAAAAAGAGAAACGGCAGAGAATTGACCTGTGAGGAAATCCGTTATTTTGTGGAGGGCTATACCCGGGGAGAAATTCCCGATTACCAGGCAGCGGCCTTGATGATGGCAATTTATTTCCAGAAGATGACCCAGGAGGAAACCTTTTATTTGACCATGGCCATGGCCCAAAGCGGCGACAGGCTGGATTTGTCGGCAATTAAGGGAATTAAGGTAGATAAACACAGTACAGGGGGCGTGGGGGACAAGACCACCCTTGCACTGGCACCCATGGCAGCGGCCTGTGGTATTCCAGTGGCAAAAATGAGCGGCAGAGGACTGGGACATACAGGGGGAACCATTGATAAGCTTGAGAGCTTTCCTGGATTTCAGACAGAACTTTCCGAGAAGGCATTTTTGGACCAGGTAAACCGCATTGGCATCGCCATCATGGGACAGACCGCAGATCTCGCGCCGGCAGACAAAAAGCTGTATGCGCTGAGAGATGTGACAGCTACCGTAGATAATATGTCTCTGATTGCAAGCTCTATCATGAGCAAGAAGCTGGCGGCAGGGGCGGATGCCATTGTGCTGGACGTAAAGACGGGCAGCGGCGCTTTCATGAAATCCAGAGAGGACGCCTTCGCATTAGCAGGTGAAATGGTTAAGATCGGAAAAACTGCGGGAAAGCAGACCGTTGCCGTTATTTCTGATATGGATCAGCCCTTGGGAAATGCTGTGGGAAACGCCCTGGAGGTAAAGGAGGCCATTGATACTTTAAAAGGCAAAGGACCGGAGGATTTTCTTGAGCTTTGCCTTACCTTGGGAAGCGAGATGCTGATCGCAGGAGGCAGAATACAGGAAAAGAATCCGGATGCAGCCCTCCGGGAGGCCAGAAAAATGCTTCTTCATTCCATAGAAAGCGGAAGCGCTCTGGAAAAGCTGGAGGAGCTTGTAAAGGCTCAAGGGGGAGACGGCCGGGCTGTCTATGACACCTCTCTGCTTCCAAAAGCCTCAGTGGTGGTTGAGGTAAAGGCGCCCTCCCAGGGATGGATCACAC
>NZ_CEWDFQ010000148.1:0-7402 GCF_982438285.1 Acetatifactor sp.
CCTTTGGAATAAACGCGCCAAAGGACTGTCCGCCCGCTCCTCTGCACAGCACCCGGTAGGTATCCTCCTCCACATCATCCCCCAGCTTTCTTGTGATTTCACTGCCGAAAATGGTGCCGAAGGCCCTGTCCGTATTGGACACATCCACCTCTATGCTTCTCTTGGTCTTTGTCTCTATGGCCTTTCCCAGCTGCTTTAACAGCACTCTTTCATCCAGGGTTTTTTCCAGCTCAAAGTCAAATACCTGCTTGGGATCAAAGGTAACCTTCTGCTTTGTATTTTCATAGGGATTGGAAAGTATCGTGCTCAAATCTATCTTTTTCTGGCTCTCCGTCAGGTTTTCCTTCACCTTCAAAAGATCGGTCCTGCCCACCAGCTCATCTACGGTCCGCACGCCCAGCGCCGCCATATACTCCCGCAGTTCCTGCGCGATAAAGCGCATAAAATTCTCCACATATTCAGGTTTTCCCTTGAAATTCTTGCGAAGCTTTGGATTCTGGGTAGCCACGCCCACCGGACAGGTATCCAGGTTGCACACTCGCATCATCACGCAGCCCATGGTCACCAGGGGAGCTGTGGCAAAGCCAAACTCCTCCGCTCCAAGAATCGCTGCAATGGCCACATCCCGTCCGCTCATCAGCTTGCCGTCCGTCTCAATACGCACCTTGTTTCGCAGACCGTTCATAATCAGGGTCTGGTGTGTCTCCGCAAGCCCAAGCTCCCAGGGTAGTCCCGCATTGTGAATGGAGCTTTTAGGAGCGGCGCCGGTGCCTCCATCGTAGCCGGAAACCAGCACTACCTGTGCGCCCGCCTTGGCCACTCCGGCCGCCACAGTGCCCACGCCGGACTCGGACACCAGCTTCACGGAAATCCTTGCCTGGGTGTTTGCGTTTTTCAGGTCATAGATCAGCTGGGCCAAATCCTCAATGGAATAAATATCGTGATGAGGCGGCGGCGAGATCAGGGATACGCCGGGCGTGGAATGTCTTGTCTTTGCAATCCATGGATATACCTTGCCTCCGGGCAGGTGTCCGCCCTCTCCGGGCTTGGCTCCCTGGGCCATCTTGATCTGAATCTCCTTTGCGCTGACCAGATAGCGGCTGGTGACTCCAAAGCGTCCGCTTGCCACCTGCTTGATGGCCGAGCAGCGGTTTTCCCCATCCGGCCCCTGTGTGAGCCTCTCCAGCACCTCTCCGCCCTCTCCGGAATTGCTTTTGCCATGCAGTCTGTTCATGGCGATAGCCATGGTTTCATGGGCTTCCTTGGATATGGAGCCATAGGACATGGCCCCTGTCTTAAACCGGGTGACAATGGATTCCACCGGCTCTACTTCCTCAATGGGAACGCCCTTTTTCGGATAGTTAAAATCCATAAGCCCCCGCAGATTCATCACAGAGCTTTCATCGTTGATCATAGCCGTATACTGCTTAAACATCTCATAGTCGCCGCGCTTGGTAGACTCCTGAAGCATATGGATGGTGGCCGGATTATACAGATGCTTATCTGCGCCGCTGCGCATTTTGTGATGTCCCGGGCTGTCAAGGGTCAAATCGGTGGAAAGTCCCAGGGGATCAAAGGCCATGGAATGGAGCTCATCCACCTGCTTTTCAATATCCTTTAAGGTAATGCCGCCCACCCGGCATACCGTATTACTGAAATATCTGCTGATTACCTCCGGCGCAATGCCGATAGCTTCAAAAATCTGAGAGCCCTGGTAGGACTGTATGGTGCTGATGCCCATTTTTGAGGCGATCTTTACAATGCCATGCAGCACTGCGTTGTTATAATCATTCACCGCCGCATAGTAGTCCTTATCCAGCATGTGGTTGTCGATCAGCTCCTTTATGCTTTCCTGAGCCAGGTAAGGGTTAATGGCGCAGGCGCCATAGCCCAAAAGAGTGGCAAAGTGATGCACCTCCCTAGGCTCCCCAGATTCCAGAATCAGAGCCACTCTGGTTCTTTTCTTAGTGCGTACCAGATATTGGTTCAATGCGGAAACCGCTAAAAGGGAGGGCATGGCAACATGGTTTTCATCCACCCCTCTGTCCGAGAGAATCAGAACGTTGACACCGTCTCTGTAGGCTCTGTCCACCTCCACAAACAGTCTGTCGATGGCCCGCTCCAGGCTGGTGTTTTTATAGTAGGTAATGGGCACCACCTCCACCTGGAAGCCCTCTGCCTTCATATTTTTGATCTTTAATAAATCTGTGTTAGTCAAAATAGGGTTGTTCACCTTCAAAACATTACAGTTTTTGGGCGACTCCTCCAAAAGGTTTCCCTCTGTGCCGATGTAGACGGTGGTGGAGGTCACGATTTCCTCCCGTATGGCATCTATGGGCGGATTGGTCACCTGGGCAAACAGCTGCTTAAAGTAATGAAACAGCGGATGATAGGTTGTACTCAAAACCGGCAGCGGTGTATCCACACCCATGGCTGCAGTAGCCTCCCCTCCGTTCTTTGCCATGGGAAGAATACTGGTCTTTAGCTCGTCATAGGTGTAACCGAAGGCCTTCTGCATTCT
This sequence comes from Acetatifactor sp., assembly GCF_982438285.1. Lineage (NCBI taxonomy): Bacteria > Bacillati > Bacillota > Clostridia > Lachnospirales > Lachnospiraceae > Acetatifactor > Acetatifactor sp. Next base: position 2,522 of record NZ_CEWDFQ010000148.1, read on the forward strand.
CTGGCGCTCCTCGGAAGTATACTCCGGCACTCTCTGGTTGGGAATGTGCAGATCCTTAAGCTCCACCAGATTGTTGTCCAGCCATTCTCCGTAAGGCTGGCGGCCGGCATATTTTTCCTTCAGCTCCTTGTCGTCGATGACCCTTCCCTGAATGGTGTCCACCAAGAGCATCCTGCCGGGACGCAGCCTTTCCTTCAGCTTGATCCGTGCGGGATCCAGCTCCAAAACTCCCACCTCAGAGGACAGGATCAGGGTATCGTCATCCGTGATCAGATATCTGGAGGGACGCAGGCCGTTTCGATCCAGCACAGCTCCCATGATATCTCCGTCGGAAAACAATATGGAGGCAGGGCCGTCCCAGGGCTCCATCATGGTGGCATAATACTGATAAAAATCTCTCCTGGTCTGAGACATGGCCTTGTTGTTTGCCCAGGGCTCGGGAATGGTGATCATCACGGCCAGAGGCAGATCCATACCGCTCATCACCAGAAACTCCAGCGTATTGTCAAGCATGGCGGAGTCTGAACCCGTCTTGCTGATTGCGGGCAGCACCTTGTGAAGCTGGCCCTTTAAGTGCTCGGACTCCATGTTTTCTTCTCTGGCCAGCATCTTGTCCGCGTTGCCCCGAATGGTATTGATCTCGCCATTATGCACCATCAGCCGGTTGGGATGAGCCCTCTCCCAGCTGGGATTTGTGTTGGTGGAAAACCGGGAATGCACCATGGCAATGGCAGATTCAAAGTCTTCACTCTGCAGGTCTGCAAAAAAGGTGCGAAGCTGTCCCACCAAAAACATACCCTTATACACAATGGTCCTGCTGGAGAGGGATACCACATAGGTGTCATCCGTGGACTGCTCAAACACTCGCCTTGCGATATACAGTCTGCGGTCAAAGGCAAGTCCCTTCTCCACATCTGCGGGCTTCTTTACAAAGCCCTGCATAATGTAGGGCATACACTCCACCGCTTTATGTCCAAGTACATTGGGAAAGGTGGGCACTTCACGCCAGCCCAGAAACTCCATGCCTTCCTTTTGTACAATAATCTCAAACATCTTCTTTGCCTGATTGCGGCGAAGCTCCTCCTGGGGGAAGAAAAACATGCCAACGCCGTATTCCCGTTCCCGGCCCAGCTCAATTCCCAGCGCTTTGGTCACCTTCACAAAAAATTTGTGGGGTATCTGGGTCAGAATGCCAACGCCGTCTCCCGTCTTTCCTTCCGCATCCTTACCGGCTCTGTGCTCTAAATTTTCCACGATTTTTAACGCGTTCTCCACCGTGGCACGGCTCTTTTTGCCGTTGATATTCACACATGCGCCGATACCGCAGTTGTCATGCTCAAATTCTCCTCGGTAAAGAGGCGCCTTGGGAAGCTTGCTTTTCACATCAAACATTGTAATGCTCCTTTCCGGTTCTTGTTTTCAGATCATCGCGAAACATATTTTTTAAAGAGATCATTGTGCCCATTGCACATTTCAACACAGACACGCTTTCACTCCGAGCTGACCGCAGCGGTACCTAAGGCCGCAAAGGACGCAGCCTAAGTACCGGCGGCCAGCAAGGGTCTGTTTATGAAATATGCAACGTACAACATTCCAAATCTAAAAGTTGAGCTTCGCAATCATCTTTGTTCTTTCACATAAAAAAAGCCGCAAGGAGTCCTTTACTCGCTCCTTTGCGACTTTTCTAAAAAGTACTATACACCTTTTTTTCTCTTCTGTAAACAGGTTTTTTTCTTAAATTGTCAGATAATCAGTCTTTTGCTTTTCAAAGGATAAAATATCTGTCTGTATATTGAATTTTTGCTCCATTTCCTTCTCTCGGACACACTTCAGGGGCGGATTTTCCTGATTTTTTTATGGAAGCTTTCGCCTGTAAAGCTGCTCCTTAAGCCAGTGGTATATCCCGGACGACCACTGATTTTCCGCCAGCAGTCTTCTTAAGGGAGCAAGGGTGCACAGCATAAAAAGACGGCAGGAGAAAAGCTCTGCCCTGCTCATATATTCTTTCGTAATCTGTCTGTGTTCTTCCTTATCCCTCTTTTGATTTTCCCTGCTCTCTGAGTATCCTCCCCCCTCATAGGAGGATACGGGCATGTTCAGGTACATCATTTTGGCCCCTGCCCTATAATAGCACCACAAAAAATGATCATAGTCAGCCCGGATGCGATAGCATTCCTCATAGGGCTTTTCCCGGCACAGCCTGGCTGCGTAAAAGCAGGACTGATGGCAGGGAATGTTTCGATAGCACACAAGTCCCGTGATCTTGGGCGGCGAGGAGATCATCACTCCGGACTTTTCGCTATAGGTGTCGCCATAAAGCACCAGATTTTTCGGATGTTCCTCTCTCTCAATCACAGCAGCTGTCTGCTCTAAAACTTTATTATGATGAAATTTGTCTCCGCAGTTTAAAAAGAGGACAAAATCTCCCTGTACATGGGAAACCGCCTGATTCATGGCGTCATAGATTCCCCTGTCCTCTTCTGAAAAAAAGCGGATACGCCCATCCCGGCGCATCCTCTCTATAGAACCGTCCCTGCTTTTTCCGTCCTTTACAATGATCTCATAATCCGCAAAGGTCTGGTCTAAAATACTGTCCAGCGTCTGATTGAGCTTTTCCCCCGGATTCAGACACACTACTATAATAGAAAATTTCATATCCGCCTCACTAAAACACCTTCTTTTGCTTTGCCAGCTGATACAGGCTTCCCGCCGCCACAATCAAAAACAGAATGCACACCGGCCAGCTCACAAATCCGGTCATGGCGATAGCCGTATAAGATAGCAGAGAGCTGATCACATTAGATAGGATATGGACGGACACAGGCATATAAAAGCTGCCGAAATACTCATAAGCGTAAGCCATCAGGCAGCCTATCAAAAATCCGTAAACCCCTTGTATGGGATTCATATGGTAAAGTCCAAACAGCGCCGAGGAGATCACAAGAGCAGTCCTCACATTCATAAAGCGGCGCATATACCCGTAAATAATGCCGCGAAACAAAAGCTCCTCCGCTATGGGCGTAATGATGCCGTAGCAGATCAGATGTATCCAAAGGTCTCCCGAATACTGTTCCGCAGCCACCGCCTGATACGCGTCAGATTTGCTGATAAAGCCTGTAACGTCAAAAAGCAGGTTAAACCCAATCACCGCTCCCACGGCTGCCGCTCCAAGAAACACATAGTTTTTCTTAGGCTCCGGCTTTAAATGGGTCAGCCTCATGTCATCCGCAGTCTTGGTCAAAAGCAGCTTTGCATTGCCCGCGATGGCCAGACCGCTTCCCACATAGCTTAAGGCCGCTATTATGGTGGCTGCATTGCCCGTAAAGCTCTCAAGGGCGCCGTCCGCATTTTTTACCACAAAGAAATCGGCTACAGGCCCTGTAAAGCTTTCTCCCACATACTTAAAAAGAAGGCTTAAGGCGTACTGCACCACATTCCGCACCAGAATAAACATCAAAAAGGAATACAGCATCAGCCACATCCTCTGCAGCATCACAGAACGCTTGGATTTTTCGTCTGTCTTTTCCTCCGTGCCCCGCAGCAGAAACTTTTTAAGCTCCTCCACGCTGCGCACAATATAATCCGCCTTTGCCGCTTTTAATTCCTCTATGCCGCCGTAGCCATAAGCAACTCCAACGCTTTCTATGCCAAGAGCCCTTGCGCCCTCTATGTCAAATTTGCGGTCTCCGATCATGTACACCTGATCCGGTTCCACCGGATGCTCTCCAAACAGACGATTCAGCGTCTCCTGAACCACCTCATCCTTGTTTACCCGCCTTCCGTCCAGCTCGCTTCCAACCACTACCTCAAAATATTGGTCAATGTGAAAATGCTTTAATATCTTTTCCACAAACACAGTGGGCTTGCTGGAAGCCACCGCCAGGTGCATGCCCTTCTCCTTTAGGAGGCGCAGCATCTGGGGAATCCCGTCATAAAGCTTATTTTCATAAAGCCCCTTGGTCTCAAAGCGCTCCCGGTACTTAAGCACCGCCTGCCCTGCCTGCTCCTCATCCATATGGTAAAACTCCATAAAGCTGTCCTTTAAGGGCGGCCCTATAAAGGGCGTAAGCTTCTCCAAATCCGGCTCCTCGATTCCCATGGCCTTTAGGGCATACTGTACACTGGCCGTAATCCCCTCCTTGGGGTCAGTCAGGGTTCCGTCCAGGTCAAATAGCAAATATTTTTTCATGAATCCTCTCCTGTAAATCGTCTTTTAAAAGCTTCTTATTCTGTCCGTGCCATCGTCCGCAGTGTTCACGATCTTAAGCACCTCCACGTCATATCCCGAAGCAGCACCAACCTGTACATGAACCACATCCCCTTCTTTTTTTCCAAGCAGCGCCTTGCCCAAGGGCGATTCGTTGCTGATGAGATTTTCCAGGGAATTTCCCCTCACGGTGGTTACGATTTTGTAGGTTTCCACACTTGCATCATCAATAAATTTTACTGTCACCGTATTGTTGATCCCCACCTCGTCCTCGGCGGAATCCTCGGAAATCACCCGGGCAGTGCGTATCATCCTCTCCAGATAGCGAATGCGGCTTTCATTCTGATTCTTTACCTTTTTTGCGGCATGATACTCGAAATTTTCGCTCAGATCCCCATGGGCTCTGGCCTCCTTCACATCCTCAAGCGCCTTTGGCCGCACCACAAGCTTCCGGTACTCTATCTCTTCCTTCATTTTTTTGATATCGCTGGGCGTCAGCTCGTCATACATAGCAATCTTCCTCTCTATACCTGTATTCCGTATACCACCGCCACAGATACAATGATCTGAATGATGGCAAACCGGTAAACAGTCTGGGTGTTGGACCAGTCCCAGACCTTCCTCACATGGTCGTGTAACGGCGTCCTCACATTTTTTAAGATACGGATTTTGAA
>NZ_CEWDFQ010000149.1:0-7368 GCF_982438285.1 Acetatifactor sp.
GAGGAACTATACCTTCTGATCAGGGAACTCTGGAGGACAACTGGTGGGTGGATTATGTAAATGAACAGATGGCGCCCCTTGGCATCAAGGTAAACTATGTTGTGGTTCCCAAGCAGCAGAACGAGGAGCTTCTATCCACGATGATGGCCGCAAACAATGCTCCTGATCTGGTGAGGGTGACGGACATCTCTTTGCTGAAATCCTTTATCACCAGCGGCGGTGTAGCGGACATGGCGCCTTATATTGAGGAATACGGGGATAACATCAAGCAGTTTTACAGCGAGGAGGAGCTGGCGGACGGACAGATCGACGGAGCACAGTATTTCCTGTATCATAAGCAGAATGACTTTATGCGTACCACCTTCGTGCGCCAGGACTGGCTGGATGAGCTTGGACTTTCGGTTCCCACCAATCCTCAGGAATTCCGCGATATGCTGCAGGCCATTAAGGATCAGGACCCGGGCGGAATCGGAGACGCTTTGATTCCCATGGGAATGTCGGGACAGAATTTCCTGATGTGGGATATGGTAATGCTTCCCGCCTTTTTGGAAGAGGCGCCCAGCCAGGAGAAGCTGCTCACTCCCATGATTATGTGGCCGGAGGCGAAGGAATGCTTCCGTTATCTCAATGATCTTTACAATGACGGACTTTTGGGAGAATTTATTTTGGACAAGGACGAATCCCTGTTTCGTCAGAAGATCGCCAGGGGAGAAATGGCGGTATTTATTCAAAACGGGCAATATCCTTATCACAGCGCTTATGGCAATCTTTATGACACCCTTCGGGAGAATGACCCGGATGCAAAGCTTACCGCTATCTGGCCCTGGTCTAACGAAAACGGTGAAAACTTCTACCAGCTGTACAATATGCCGCCCACTTACAAATATGCCTGGTACATTCCCTCCTCTTGTGATAATGTAGAGGCCGTTGTAAAATATCTTGACTGGATGTGCAGCGAGGCTGGTTATATGGTAGGCTGCCTTGGTATCGAGGGGGAGGACTACACCATGGTGGATGGAGTGCCCCAGGTTACCCTTGCAGAAGGGGAGGAGTCCAGAGTTACCTGGGTGGAATCCCAGTACGGTACGGTTGGAAAGCCCTTTAACGCAAAGGAAGACAGGGAGAAGTTTATGCTGAATTATATTAAGGACTTCAATCCCGACTATCACGAGGAAATTCTCAGTACGGCCAGGTGTCTGTCAGATGTGGAATATTTTACCCCTGTGGTAAACGCATCCACGCCGCTGGCAGATAAATATGCCGCTACCTTAAGCCAGATGCTGGACGACAATATAGCAAAAATTGTATGTGCGGCTCCGGGTGAATTTGACAAGATCTTTGACGACTTTGTGGCGGACTATGCGGCGTCAGGCGGTCAGGAGACTGCGGACGAGCTCATTGCAGCCTACAGGGAAGCTTCGGGAGAATAGGCAAAAAAGCACAGGAAAAGCCGCCTGAGAGGGAGAATGGTATGATTACACAGTTCGAAAATCCGCCGGTCCAAAATAGAATCCGTCCTTTTTGGTTTTTAAACGGCCACATGAAAAAAGAAGAAATAGAATATCAGATCGCCGAGATGAAGGACAAGGGGCTGGGAGGCTTTGTGATGTGCGCCCGCCAGGGGATGACGGTGCCCTATCTTTCCAGAGAGTGGTTTGACCTGTGCGGCTATGCGGTTTCCTGCGCAGAAAGAAACGGCCTTGAGGTATGGCTTTATGATGAGTTTCCCTATCCCAGCGGAATGAGTGGGGGAGAGGTGACCCTGCAGAATCCTCAGGCCTGCCAGCATGAGCTTGTGTTTACAGATTACATAACCGAAGGAGGCAGAGTGAGCCTGCGCCTGGGAAAGGCAAGAAGCCTGTACGCCGCAGCGTATCCTGTGGAAAACGGGAGAACGCTGTGGCAGGAGGCCATTGACCTAAGGGACTGCATCGGTATCATTCAGCCGGTGGAGATTTACCAGTATGCCAGGACAAATGAGCCTGTCTTAAACCGGAAACGGTATTTTTCCTATGGGCCGGAGAAGGAGCTTTGCTGGGAGGCGCCCAAAGGCAGCTACAGAATCATCACAGCCTCTGCCAAAAAGCTGGAGGATTTCAAATATTACGGAGACTTTATGGACCCCGCCAACCCCGAGGCGGTGGATACCTTTCTTGCAACCACCTATGAGAAATACAGGCAGGCCTTAGGCAGCCAGTTTGGAAAAACCATAAAGGGAATTTTCGGGGATGAAACTCATTTTCAGGGAGATTACTTTTGGTCCTTTGAGCTGCCGGGTTACTACCGGGAAAAGTATGGGGAGGATATTTTCCCTCTGCTTTTTGGCATATGGGACAGAGACTTCCCGGAAGCGGCCAAAATCCGTTACCGCTATTTTCAATGTATGCACGAGCTTTTAAGAGACCGCTATCACAAAAAAATAAGCGAATGGTGCCAGAAAAATCACCTAAGCTATGCTACGGAAATTCCTGTGATGCGCATGAGCGGGCAGATGTACAGCCATGTGCCGGGCGGAGACCCCAATCATGATAAGCTGGGACTGCCCCTGGCAGAGGCGGTGGACCGGGATTTTGTGGGACTTCGATCCAATACAAAGGTAATCAGCGCCATTGCCAGGCAGTATAACCGAAGGGACAGCCTGATTGAAAGCTTTCACAGCATAGGCTGGAGCATGACGCTGCAGGACGCCAAATGGCAGATTGACAGAGAGACATTAATGGGGGCTTCCATGCACGTGTTCCACGCATTTTATTATACGGTGAATGGCATCATCAAGCATGACGCGCCTCCCTCCCAATTTATACAAAACCCCTATTGGAAGCATTATAAAAAGCTTGGGGATTACTGTGCCCGCTCAGCAAGGTTTGTGGCAGAAACGGAATACGCTGCCCAGGTGGCGTTGTTTCATCCCATGACAAGCTGGTGGACCTCCCTGATCAATCCCATGATACGGATGAAGTACACAGGAATGGACAGGGAGGAAGAGGTACAGGGAAAACAGCTGTTGTCAGATTATCTTTACCTTTGCAAAACCCTTTTGTTTCACCATGTGGATTACGAGGATCTGGATGCGGAGACCCTTGCGGGAGCTGTGATTGCAGATGGCGAGATCAGAGTGGGAAGGGCTGTGTACCGCACAGTGATCGTGCCTCCTGTCAAAAATCTGGAGGGATATGGTGCACGCCTTCTGAAAAAATTTGCAGAAAGCGGCGGCAGGGTGATTTTCTGCGGCCTGACGCCCTATGAAAAAATAGACGACTTTGATTTTGCAGAGGATTGGATGGAGGAAGGAGGGGACTGCCAGGCTCAGATTTTTGGCAGCCTGAGCAGAGAAGCTTATTTTAAGGGCACAGGAAAGGCAGAGCTTTTGGGAGGGGCTTTTGGAATCCGTTATCTGTCCATGCCGGGCGGCGGAGAAAAGAGCGGCGCAGGAAAGAAGCTGCTGGAGGCGCTTGAAGGCGCAGGCCCTTCTTGGGCGACCTTGTGGACAGAAGAAAAAAATCTGGGGAAAATCGTATCCTGTCAAAGGGAGGACGGGGAATGCCGCTATGTTTTTGTCACAAGCTGCGACGGGGTGGAGGGACTTTGCCGGATTTTGACCAGGGAAAAGCAGTTTTTCTATGAGCTGGACCTGGAGACGGGGCAGTGTAAATTCTCAGGCTTCACAGACTGTCTGGAGTTTACCATACAGCCCTGGGAGACCAAGCTGATTGCCCTGTCCGCTTCCGCTCTCCAGGAACAGTCACTGGGATTACAGGGATTGCAGTCCAAGGAGAAGGAATCCGGGGATGTGCAGTCCGGGGAAATGCCTGTTTTGCAGCCGGAGGCACATGACCCTGTGTTTGTTCCCACAAAAAAGGAGATGGACGTAAGCATTGCGGGCTGTAATGTACTGCGCCTGGAACGGTTCCTGCTTTCGTTGAATGGCTCCCCGGAGTTTGAGACCTTCCCAGAGACCTTTGTGGAGCAGGCAAGGGCCGCCAAAATGACAAAATATTTAGACATAGATTTTTCGGGAGGCTTTGGAATTCCCTTGCGCCCCAGGCTTTGCCTTCCGGTCAGCCTTATCTATCGCAGCATCTTTTTTGTGGACTGCATGCCTTCAGTGCTGTATCTGATGCACGATGAAAAGGCAGTGATGGGAGACTTTCAGATCAGCATAAACGGCACAGTCCTGGAGCCTGGAAGATTTGGGGCGAAAAAATGCTATGATCAGAACAATCTGGCCTGCAGTATTCTTGAATTTGTAAAGCCGGGGAAAAATGAACTGTCAATCAGGGTGAGGGCAAAGGAGGAATGGCACGGAGTAAGCGACCCCTTTTACCTTCTGGGAGATTTTGGAGTCCTCTCCCGGGACAGTATTACAGAGCAGAAAAAACGGGGCTTTTTTAACGGTTCCGTTCCGGAGGGATTTCCTTTTTACAGTGGGGAAATTACTTATGCCTGGGAGATGAAGCTTTCCGGAAAGGATGTGTATTTAGCGCTTCCCGAAGAAATTCCCTTTTTTGAGTGTGCAAGTCTCTATGTGGACGAAAAGCTGGCTGGAACCAGAGCTTTTGCCCCATATAGGTGGCATATCCACAGGGAGGAAGCAGAGGAAAAAATCTGTAAACTAAGACTTGTGGTAAACAACACTTTGATCCACATGCTGGAGGGAGCGGCATATGACTACGAGAGAAAGGAGATTGTGAAATATGTATCAAATGCACCCGGATTTCAAACCCTTTGTTCCGGTGAGTGCGAAGCGACTTAAGGAGATTATGGATGAGCCGGTGGTGGATGTAAGCTGTCTGCAAAATCCCATTGTGATCGCCTCCTGCACCCTGTATCGGAAAAACGGGAATTGGTTTCTGAAGGTGACGGGCCAGGGGGGAGAAGAGGGCATGGCCCCCTGCTCTGAAAGAGCGGAATATCTATACCTGCTGTTAGAGCGCTTTCTGCAGCTTATCATCGGCGAGGACGCCAGGCAGCTGGAAGCCTTGTTAAACAAAATATTTCTTACGGATATCAACTATAAAATTCAGGGACTGGCCTACTGGTGCTGCATTTCCTGGATAGAGGCCGCCCTGCTGGACCTGCTGGGAAAGGCTGCGGGTGTGTCGGCCACAGAGCTTTTGGGAGGCCGCAAGAGAGAGGAAATTGAATTGTATGTGGCCTCAGGCAATCGTATGAATACGCCCCAGGAGGAGGTAGAATATCTCCAGAGCCTGGTGGATGGCACAGGGGCAAAGGCAGTGAAATTCAAGCTGGGCGGAAGAATGAGCAGAAACAGGGATTCCATTGCCGGACGCACAGAGGGCCTTTTATATCTGGCAAGAAAATATTTTGGAGAGGATTTTGTCATTCATGTGGATGGCAACGGCTCCTATGATGCAGAAAAGGGAATTCAGATCGGCAAAATTGCCGAGAGCATAAACGCTTATTTTTATGAGGAGCCCTGTCCCTTTGACGATCTGTGGGACACGAAGAGAGTGGCGGATGCGCTGGAGATTCCTCTGGCCTTTGGAGAGCAGGAGACGAGCTTAAGGCGGTTTGCCTGGATCGTGGAGAACAATGCCGCCCAGGTGCTGCAGCCTGATCTGCAGTATACGGGAGGCTTTATCCAGTGTATCAAGGCGGCAAGGATGGCCCAGGCGGCGGGAATGCCGGTGACGCCCCATGTCTCAGGCGGATATGCCGCCTATAACGCGCTGCTTTTCTGCTCGGTAATTCCAAACGCCGGACATTATCATGAATATAAGGGCTTTGGGGACTTGGGAAATTATGTGCCGGAGGGCCTTATCGTAAAGGATGGAAAGATCCGCATCACCAAGGGAAAGGGTCTGGGAATTGACTTTTCCGGGTTTGGGCTTGGGAAAGCGGATATTGTGAAGGAGGTTAAGATTGAAAATGAATATTAGCTTATTGGAGCCTCTGGGAGTATCGGAGGAAGTGATAGAAATTTATGGAAAGGCCCTTACGGACGCAGGACATCAGTTTACCTATTATAAGGAAAAGGCCGAGGATGTGGAGGAGCTGAAGAGGAGAACTGCAGGACAGGACATTGTGATGATCGCCAATCACCCTTATCCAGACGAAGTAATCCGCAGTGCGGACCGCCTGAAAATGATCGCTGTAGCCTTTACGGGGGTGGATCATGTGGGAAGAGAGGCCTGCAGGGAAAAGGGTATTCTGGTGTGTAACTGCGCCGGATATTCCAATGAGTCCGTGGCGGAGCTGGCAGTGGGCATGGTGCTTGGACTTTACCGGAAAATCGTGGAGGCAGACGGTCTTGTGAGAGACGGAGGCACAAACCTTGGCATGGCGGGAAGAGAGATCGCGGGCAAGACAGTGGGCATCGTAGGCTGCGGCAAAATCGGTTACCGCACAGCAAAGCTGTTTCAGTCCTTTGGGGCCAAGGTGCTTGTAAACGAGCTCCAGGTAAAAGAGGAATGGAAAGCGGAAGGGCTGGAAGCGGCTGACCTTGATGCGGTAATGGCCCGCAGTGATATCATATCCATTCACCTGCCTCTCTGTCAGGCGACCAGAGGCCTGATCGGGAGAGAAAAGATTGCATTAATGAAGGAGACTGCCGTACTGGTCAACTGCGCAAGGGGGCCCATCATTGACAATGAAGCCCTGGCGGAGGCCCTTTCGGAGAAACGGATTGCCGGAGCGGCTATTGACGTGTACGATATGGAGCCGCCCATTCCCGAAGATTATCCCCTGCTGCATGCGCCCAATACGCTGTTTACCCCTCATGTGGCCTTTCTCACGAAAGAGGCCATGGTGAGACGGGCGAAAATAGAGTTTGAGAACGTGCAGGCCTATCTGGCGGGAAAGCCCCAAAATATATGTGATACAATGTAAAGAGAGTATATATGAATTGAGAAAACGGAAGCCCCATGCTGTGCAGTCCTGGCATTGTCTGCTGCACGGCATGGGGCCTTGGCTTTTTGGGAGATTTATTTACAATGTTTTCAGCACGTTGTACAATGAAAACATAACCAGAAAGGGGGATTTTTTGTTATGAAAAGAAAAATAAGTATCCTTTGGAAAACCAGTATCTGTCGGAAAATGCTTATTCTTTTATCTGCAGGTATTTTGGGCTTGCAGATCACAGGCTGCGCTGAGGTGACCGATGAATTGATTTACGGAACGGAAACGGTGCTGCAGGGCAGTGACGGATACAGAGAATTTACAGGGGAAGATGTCCACAGCCCGTTGATTGTATTTCCGGACAAAGAAATAGAAAGTATTTCAGAGGAATTTTACTATGAGTTCAGAGATGAAATATTTTCTCCTGTCTGTCAGATTTATTTGAGAAAGGAATACGATACGGATGAATTTACAAAGGAAAAGGAGAGACTGGCCGCAGAGCAGCTAAGC
>NZ_CEWDFQ010000150.1:0-7365 GCF_982438285.1 Acetatifactor sp.
GTCATTCCCTCTGATAGACGTCAGGGGGATCCCCTCAATTGTAATCCGAGATTCCATACCTGCTATCCCGGATAAGTGTGAAAAGTGAATAGTTATTGATGTAAAAGAAAGGTATGGATTTTCTTTTACAAATGAAACGAGACTGACTGGATAGTTGGTCTCGTTTCTGCTATACTTTGATTTCTGGCGGCAGGAAAGGCGCTGCCATGTCAAAGTTTTTTATCCTATGAAGACCGGATGATCATTGCACAGCGCCTTCGGGAGAATGCTTCCTTTGGTGCAATCGGAAAAGAGCTGGGGAAGAACCGTACAACGATTGCCAAGGAGATTAAAAAGAATTCCTATGACAAGAAAAGCGGGCGTCCCGGATATCCTTATAACCCTTGCAAATTTCGTACTACATGCAAAGCGAAAAAACTGTGCGGAACGAGCTGTACTCATCAGTCAGCATATAAATGCAGTTTGTGTTCTGAATGCACACTGCTGAAGCGTATTTATGATCTGGCAGATGCGCATGAAAGGGCACATCTTGTGATTTCAGAAGCCCGGACGGGAATTCTATCTAATGAAGACGACATGGTCAGAATCAATCGGATTATCAGTCCTCTGGTCAAAAACGGGCAGTCACTTCATCAGATCTATCTGGATCTTCCTCGTAAAGTCAAATGCCATCCCCGTTATAAACAGCCCGAATTCAAGGTTGACAGAGGGTGCCGCATTGGACGGAAATATACTGACTTTCAAAAGTTTCTGGGAGATCATCCTGAAATGACTGTCGTACAAATGGATAGTGTTATCGGACGTGTGGGCGGCAAGTGTCTGCTTACCATACATTTTGTTGAAACCAGTTTGATGCTGGCATTTCTACGGGATGCAAATACGTCCGCTTCCGTTATACGGATTATAAATCTGTTGGATAAAATTCTTGGAACCAAGACGTTCAATCGTCTGTTTTTGGTTATTCTGACAGACAACGGGAGTGAATTTTCAAATAGGGGCCTGCGAAGTTAACCATGAATTGATACGGCGCATCCTGCTCAAGGGAAGCAGCTTTGACGATCTGACACAGGAAGATATTTACCTGATGATGGATCACATCAATTCATATAAAAGAAAAAAGCTGAACAACCGCAGCCCATACGAAGCGTTCAGCTTTTATTACGGAGAAGATGTGCTTAAGAAATTAGGATGTTCACCGGTTGCCGCCGGGAACATCATCTTGAAGCCAAAGCTTATTAAAAAAATAACACATAAATTTACAGAACACCGTCTGGATAGAACAAAGAAATCCAATCAAAACAGGGAACCCACTGAATGTGAAACTTGAAAATTCTTTGTTTATCTTAGCGTAAAAAACTGAACGAATCAAGTATTTCAACAACAATTCCCCCGCTGTTTTCTATCTGAAATTTTACAAAATTCGACATTCATCCCATCAGACCCTGCATTTGTCTCAATATGCAGACATTTTTTTTGTTATCCCTTATTGTTGTTTTGTGAAACCAGGCTCTTGTTTCAGCGAAGGGCCATTTCATGAATTTACGCATAAAGGGGGAATTTGGATGAATGAAATGGAGATGATGCGCAGGGTGAAGATAATTGTGGAAAAACTTGTATCTGGGGAAACCACAAACCTGCCATACTGTTCTCCGGCAGTATGCTGGCAGATCAACAAATCCCACTTAAGGAGCACGGAGAAAAAACTGCTTCAAAGCAGTCTTGGATGCCATTTTATGGGGAAGGATGCTGTGGAGCATGGACATTACTCCGCACAGACTCTGGATAGAATAATATGTGTGGTTTATGGAAATTTTTGTGTCAGGAACAAGGATCATGTCAGTGGATTTTATGGTTATCCTTATGAGGTATCCGTTATTCTGCGAAACGGAATCGCAGAGCGGATTATTCTCCATGGAGGCAGGGAGGAACCCATATTCTGTGTGATCCAGAGTGACGAGGACCATCTGTATATGCTGCGGGAGTCAGAAATACTCTACATAGAATCCCGTCATAATGACTTAATCTGGCACTGTCTGGACATCCAGATAAAAGAAAGAGGCACTCTGAAGGAAATGGAAGGACATCTGCCGGAATATTTCTTTCGCCTGCATAGAAGTTATATCGTGAATGTGAATCATATCAAGTGCCTGAAGGAGAGGGAGCTTACCATTGACAATGGGGATAAGCTGATGCTTCCGGTGAGAAACTATACGGAAAAAAGGGAGCGTATCCGTCAAATCTGCGCCCAATGGCCTGTCACTGTAAGATAACTTTTCATTTTTTATCCCATCAGAACCCTGCATTCGTCTCAAATGATAGCTTTTTTTTCCCGATTTTGTATGCTTTGACAAAACACAGCAGTGCAAGATGGGAGGAAAACAACATGGAACTCGTAGAAAGCATTTTAACCCAGAATCCCTGCTATAAGGCGGGAAGAAAGATTGCCGTGAAGGGGCTGATGCTGCACAGCGTGGGCTGCCCGCAGCCCAACGCGGAAACCTTCGTAAAAAAATGGAACAATCCGGAGAGCAGCAGGGCGTGTGTACATGCCTTTATTGACGGCAATACCGGAAAGGTGTATCAGACGCTCCCCTGGGACCACAGGGCATGGCACAGCGGCTCCGGAAAAAACGGCTCTGCAAACAACACGCATATAGGCGTGGAATTGTGCGAACCGGCCTGTATTAAGTATACCGGAGGAGCTTCCTTTACCTGTTCTGACAGGGAAGCAGCCATGGCGGTAGTAAAGCGCACTTATGATGCGGCGGTGGAGCTGTTTGCATTCTTATGTAAACAGTATGGACTAAACCCATTGGCAGACGGTGTCATCATCAGCCATAAAGAAGGGCATGACAGGGGAATTGCATCCGGCCATGGAGACCCGGACCATTTGTGGAGGGGTATGCAGTGTGACTACAGCATGGATGCCTTCAGGCAGGCGGTAGCCGCGGCAATGGGAACAGCACAGCAGCCTGCAGGACAAGGCGCGGCTGAGCAGTCGGCGCCGCCCCGGCCTGTGCAGCATGAGGGAGCAGGCGGCCACGCTGCAGAAAACAGCACAGCAGCTTCCGGCCTTCAGGCAGGCGATATGGTTTCTCTGGCGCCGGACGCTGTATATTACACCGGAAAAGAGATGCCTGACTGGGTAAAAAATGACAGATGGATTGTGAAATCCGTAAGCGGGGACCGGGCGGTGCTTGGGAAAAACGAAAGCGGCACCCATGAGATCAACAGTCCGGTGAACACAGGGTATCTGAACGCGGTATCCGGCGGCGCAGGACAGGCTTTTTTGGCACCGCAGAGCACCGGCAGCAGCGGCATGACCGTATCAGACAGGGGCGTGGAGCTGATTGCCAAATACGAGGGGTGCCGCCTGGAAGCTTATAAATGTCCTGCCGGGGTATGGACCATCGGCTATGGGCATACCGCAGGCGTGCAGCCGGGGCAGACCCTGCCCTCTAAGGAGGCGGCAAAAGCACTGCTGAAGGAAGACCTGAAGAAATACGGCGGACATGTGAATCAGTGCGTAAAAAAGGGACAGATTACATTTCCCTTGACCCAGAACCAGTTTGATGCACTGACCAGCTTCTGCTACAACTGCGGGGCAGGAAACCTGCAGAAGCTGGTAAACGGCAGGACTGCTCCGGAAGTAGCGGAGAAAATGATGGCGTATACCAAGGGCGGCGGCAAGGTGCTGCCAGGGCTGGTACGCAGGAGAGAAGAGGAAAAGGCGCTGTTTTTGAGCCAGGAGGGATAAGAGATGCCATACCATACCCATGTAGAGAAAGACATGACGGATAACGAAGGGGAAAAGGGAGCTTCCATCATGGACAGCGACTTTATACCGCTGGATGATCTGGTCTATGCGCCTATCCATGCCCTGGCCAAATCAAACCACCAGCTCCGAGCAGAGATTGTGAATGCCATCCGGAGCATGGGCACCTCCAAGCAGAACGGGCAGGAGGAGGTCATCCACCTGAACAATATCAATATTGCCTACGACCAGATACGCCCGGAGGGGGAGGAAGGCTACAGCGTGGACAACCTCCAGGTGCAGGTGCCGCTTCTGTCCATCGTGCCGGTGACCAACCTGGGTGTGGATAAGGCGGAGATTGACTTCTCAACGGAGGTCAAGGCGGTGGATAATCCCGAGACGGGGGAGCGCAGGATCAACGCCCGCATCTGCTCCCCCTCCCAGCGGGACAGCGACTTCCTGCCCAAGGTCTCCTATAAGCTTCAGATATCCTCTATTCCGGCTACAGAGGGAATCCTGCGGCTGACGGACAATTTAAGCGCGAACCAGGTGGCTAAAAAGCTGGATACCACGCCGGTAGCGGTGAGCGGCGACTTAGGCACCGATGAGCAGAAGAACGTCGTCACGGAAACAAAGCGCCTGAAGGCGAAAATCAGCAGGCTCAAGCAGCTTTACCAGAAAATTTCCGACATGATTGCGGAGCAGGAGCGCCTGCATCAGATCAGCAAGGATGCCTTTGAGGAGGACACCTATGAATTTGACAGGGATAAATACATGATGGCCCAGTCTAATGTGGTCAACCGCATTATGGAATATCAGGAGCAGATCATGAACATGGAGATATCCTATGGGCTGGATAAGGATTATGAATAGCCTCTGCAGAAAGCGCAGACAGGGTGAAAGGCGGGCGTGCTGTAAAGGACAGCAGAAAAATCCTGTGGAAAAGACAGAGCATACCGCTCGGAAAGAACCGGAGCATACAGGGGAAGCTGCACAGGCAAAAGCAGATGTACAGGATGCTGCGGCAGACTTGGAGGATTTAAAGGAAGAGCTGAATTTCCGGCTCCTGTGCGGGGAACTGGATTTCAGGCTCCGGCACGAAGTACAGCAGCATATTCCTGACGGGGACAGGGTGCTCTGGGTGGAGGACATCCGTCTTGTCTCCTGCAAGCCGCCATCCGTGGATGTGGCAAAGAAAAAGAAGCCCTCCCTGTGGGGGCGGATGAAGGATTGTCTTCTGGGGAGACGGGCAGCCAGACAAGGCAGCTCTCCTCATAAGAAAAAATAGAAAAAACAAATGGAAAGAGAGGTAATTATTATGGCAATCGGAGAACAATTTGCAGGACTCCCTATGGACCAGCTCATCGGCAGTCCGCTGACAGCGGCGGCCGACGCCAGCATCCGGCTGGCAAATTCCACGGCGGATTTCATTAACAGGGTTGGATTCGACGCAGGCGGGAATGTACGTAACGTGGCGTTCAAGTATGAAAAGCGTTCCATGAACGAGGACGGCACCAGCAACCTGGACGAGATGAAGGTAGACGTGCCCATGCTGGCCATTGTTCCCATCCCCAATCTCCAGGTGGATGAGGTGAATATTCTGTTTGACATGGAGGTGAAGCAGAGTGAGAGAAGCGAATCCTCCATGGACTTGGGGGCATCCCTCACAGGAACCGTCAACCTGGGCATTGTGAAGGTCAGTGTTACCGGAAGTGTCAGTGCCCACCAGTCCAATACAAGAAGCTCGGACAATTCCGCCAAGTACCATGTGGATGTCCGGGCAACCAACCACGGCATACCGGAGGGACTGGCAAGAGTGCTTGACATGATGGCGGCAAATGTGGCCCCTTCCCTTGTGGGCAGCACCATAAAGGACGGCAACGGGCAGAACCTGTCCGAGCAGGCGCGCTTAAAGGCGGAGCGCTTAAAGGCCTTGCGCCAGGAGATCAGCCAGATCGAAAGCCGGCTGCAGGCCGCACAGAGCGGACTGGAGAGCAGCCTGCGTCAGCTCAGGAAGGCAGGAGAATCCCAGAAGGGTGTGTACCAGGGCATCATCCTGCGCAGGATCAACGCCATCGAGGACAAGGAGGATCCTCAGGCAGCAGCCTACAGCCAGTCCATGGATGAGGTCAACCGCATCTGGGACAGCTTCTCCAGCAATGCACCGGACGTCATCAGAATGCTTGCCAACAATGGGGAGACTGCCCAGGGGGTATCCGACCTGTTTGCCTTAAAGAGCATCACCGGGGACGGCCAGGTCGGGGAGTACGGCCAGACAGAAAGCCATTACAACGCCATTGCCATGGCCCAGAAGGATGCAGTGGAAAAGCAGAAGACCGTGACGAAGACGGAGGAAGAGCTGTTTGCAAAAAAGAGCGAGTACAGCGACGCCATGGCGGGAAAGACAGCCGCTGCGGCTCTGCCCGGAAATACGCAGACAGCCTCCAGCGGGGAATAATCCATGGCAGACCGCAGTGAAAAAAAGTCCCTGGCGGACGTGGGCTATGTAAAGCTGGTGACAGTGGGAAGCGTGAATCCCAACAATCCTTTGTCGGAGCAGTCCCGGGCGGAGCAGGAGGCGCTTTTGAACAGGTGCCTCCACGACTACCCCAAGGGAATTATCATAGGAAAGGATACCACCATCGGCAGATATATGATTGGCGAGCATGAGCTGGTCATGGAGAAGGTGACTTACCATGTGGGCTTTGAGAGAAAGCCCGCATGGCTGGAGGAAGGGCAGGGACTGCTTTAAACAGGCAGTGCCCGGAATGGAGGAAAAATGGAGATTGTAAAGGAAAGACAGGGGGACAGCCTGACGCTGCGGCTGTCCGGACGCCTTGACACGGGGACGTCGCCAGAGCTGCAGGAAGTTGTAACAAAAGAAATAGACGGGGTGAAACATCTTGCCGTGGATATGGCAGAGCTGGAGTATATCACCTCCGCAGGCCTGCGGGTGCTTTTAAACGCAGCAAAGAAAATGGATGCCGCAAAGGGCAGCATGGTGGTAAAGAATGCCAACGAAGATATCAGGGAAGTTTTTAAAATTACAGGATTCGACGACATCCTGGTCATGGAATGAGCCCTATGGGTACCGTCAAAAGACTGACGCTGCATGACAGACAGGGGAAGGAGCAGAAATTCCTGTTGAGAAAGAGCCGCCCGGGTGACGAGGAGGGGATGCTTGCCTGCATCCGGGACGAATATGGGGAAACCTATTTCAAGCGGGATTTCTACCACCCGGAGTATTTAAGGCAGGAAGCGGAAAGCGGACACATCACCTTTCTGGTGGCGGAGGCGCTTGCGGACGGGGATTTTTCCCAGCCGGAAGGTGCAGGACAGACATCTGCCGGGCTGGAGGGTGCAGGACGGACAGCTGCAGAACCGGAAGGGGTGGGGCAGACAGCCTCCCGGGAGACCGCGGGCATGCTGATTTTGAAGGAATTTTACCCGGAGGAGTCCATGTGTGAGATTGCCTCCCAGATATTCCGGAAAAAATACCGGGGGTACGGGCTGGCAATGCCCTTTTTCGAATATGGGATGGATATCCTGCTGTCAAGGAATTATTCGGCGGCTTACTGCCTGCCTGTGCTCTTCCATGATGTGACCCAGCG
>NZ_CEWDFQ010000151.1:0-7350 GCF_982438285.1 Acetatifactor sp.
AAGCACATACATCCTGACAGACGGGGATATCGGCAAAAAGCTTGGGGTGCGCGTGACGGCGCAGGATTTTAAGGGGGAGCTTGTGTCTCAGCCCACGGAGGCGGTGCGGGCGTATCTGTCCGGTTCTATTCTCATAGAGGGGAATGCGGTTATCGGCAGTGTCCTTACGGTAAATGACAGCGGCCTTGCTCCGGCCGGGGCGACAGTGGACTGGCAGTGGTACCGGGTGGATGCCGAGGGAAACACACAGCAGATTCCCGGCGCGGACAGCGATACCTACCAGCTGACCACAGAGGATTTCGGCTATGCCATTTTGGTACAGGCTGCGGGCACGGGATTGTTTATGGGCACCCTGGAGACCCCGCAGACGGCAGCGGTGGAGAAAAAGACCAGGGAGGCTCCAAAGGGCATTACCCACACCGATGAGACCATAGATAATAAGAACGACGGCCAGATGCACGGGCTTGATTTTGACGCCATGGAGTATCGTGCGGGAACGGAAGGAGCGTACCAGGATTTTCCGGCGGACCGGTTTGCGGAAGGAACCTTATCCGGCCTTCCGGACGGAGAATACCAGGTGCGGTTTAAAGAGACGGCGGAATATAAGCCCTCCGAGCCTGTCACAGTGACCATTGCGCCGGGAGGAAAGTATACGGTGACGCTGCCGGATGCCCAGACGGGCTACAGCCTGGAATTTGCGGAGGACTTTGCCGTTTCCTTAGAGGACGGCACAAGGGGCAGCCTTACGGAGCCGGAGGAGGGAGCGTATCTGATCACCGGCATTACCGGGAATCTGCGTGTGGAGGTAACGGGAGTTGCGGATGCTACCTCGCCGGAGGCTGCCATTTTGATTCAGGATTCTGTCTGGAAAAAGCTTTTGAATATCATTACCTTTGGCCTGTTTTTCAAGGATACCCAGGATGTGGAAATCACTGCCCGGGATATGGGAAGCGGCATCAAGGAAGTATCTTATTACCTGTCGGAGGAGGGAATGAGCCTGGAGGAGCTGGAGGCCTTCACGGGATGGACCCCGTATGCCGGAACCTTCTCCATAGAGGAGGAAAAGCAGTATGTGATTTATGCAAAGGCGCAGGATCAGGCAGGAAATATTTCCTACGCAGGTTCTGACGGACTGGTGCTTGACCTGACGCCGCCATCCATCACCGGCGTGACGGATGGAGAGACCTATTATGAGAAACAGACGGCGGTGATTGCGGACAGCTATCTGGAAAAGGTTACCGTGAACGGAGAAGAAATCACCCTGGAGGAAAGCGGAGAGCTGGTTTTAGACCCGGAGGTGAGAGAAGGAGATTATGCGATTTCTGCCGTTGATCAGGCAGGAAACACGACTACGGTGACTGTGCGTGTCCTGACAAGACAAGAAGAGGAGCCGGAGGCTCCCGGAGAGACCGAGGACGAGGACGGCGGACAGACGCAAGATAACAATGAGACGCAGTCCGGCGCGCAGGATTTAGAGGAGGAACCGGCGGTGGAGCAGACGCCGTCCCAAGGAGGCATCCTTTCCTATGCGGAAGCAGTTGGAAAGCCGGTGGAAGAGCCCATGCAGGCGTCCTACGGCCAGGGGACAGTGCGGATTACGGTGGAATCCGTAGACGAACAGGGACAGAGCCAGGGGGATGTGATCACGGGCGTAATCCTAAATACCTTTGACACGGTGCTGCAGGCGGCGCTCACTGAGGAGGAACAGCAGCTGGTTCAGAATGGTGAGGATGCGTACATTCGTCTGGTGGTTACGAAGCTGATTACAGAAGTGCCTGAGACTGATAAACGGCAGATGGAGGAAGAGACGGTTTCATATGCCAGACAGATAGAGGGGCTGACGCTTGGCTCCTACATTGACATTTCTCTGCTGAAAAAAGTAGGAGGAGGGGAATGGCAGAAATTAAGGGAGTCAACTGAGGAATTGGAGATTGTGCTGGATATTCCCCCGGAGCTGCCAAAGGAGCAGACGACATACTGGGTGCTTCGGAATCATGAGGGAACCTGTGAGCTTTTGGAGGATATGGATGAGGCGGCGGGAACGGTTACCATCCGCACAAGGCTGTTTTCCACCTACGCGTTGCTTTATACGGCCTCAGAGCCTGAGGGGGATTTGGAAAAGAATCCTGTTACCGGCCTGGACGGCAGCGATAGTGTGGGTCTTGGCAGCAGTGGGGAGGATATTGCAGACTGCTTCTGGCACTGGCTGATTCTGGCGGCGGATGCTTTGGGAGCGATAGCGGCTGTGTTTGTTTACAGGCACAAGAAATCCTATGTGTGGATTGTCATGGGTGTCTGCCTTGTTTTGTCTGCTCTGCTTGCGGCAGCAGGCGCCTGTGTCCTTGACTGGCTGTTCGGGGCGGCGGGAATGCTTCTTATCGGGGCGTCTGTGGCTTTTTTCCACAACGTGGAGGCGGCTAAGGAGGACGATTTAAGTTGACATAAATTAACAAACAAAATATAATAAACCCAAGGAATGTCAGAAAAAGGAGAACGCTCATGAAATGTCCGTTTTGCAGTCATGATAACACCCGGGTGATTGATTCCAGGCCGGCAGAGGATAATAATTCCATACGCCGCAGACGTGTGTGCGATGAGTGCGGAAAGCGGTTTACCACCTATGAAAAGGTAGAAACCATCCCGCTTATTATTATCAAAAAGGATAACAACAGGGAGACCTATGACCGTTCCAAGATTGAAGCAGGAGTGCTTCGCGCCTGCCACAAGAGACCGGTGAGCGCACAGGAACTGACCAGACTTGTGGATGAGGTGGAAAACGAGATTTCCAATCTGGAGGAAAAGGAGATTCCAAGCCAGGTGATCGGGGAGCTTGTGATGAATAAGCTGAAGGACCTGGATGCGGTGGCTTACGTGCGGTTTGCTTCTGTGTACAGAGAGTTTAAGGATATCAACACCTTTATGGACGAATTGAAAAATGTTCTGAAATGAGAAATGCAAAAGGGCTCTGCCGCTGCACAAAGGGTGCAGGACAGGGCCCTAAGTGTGTTTTAAAAAGCGGTGGAGACATCCCAGATAAAGGAGGCTCTGCAAAATCTGGCTTGCCAGTATGCCCCACAGATATCCGGTGATGCCAAAAACCGGTATGGCAAAAAACACAAAGGCAAGACGGACAAAGAGACAGATCACGTTCATGACAAAAATTTTTCCGGCCTGGCCCAGCCCCTGGAGGATACTGGAGAGAGTGGTGTCCAGGTACATAAAAGGGCAGATAAAGCCAAGAGTGGTGATAAAATGCCCTGCCAGGGGACTGCCAAAGAGTACATTGCCCGCCCATTTTCCAAACAGTCCAAAGCCGCACATGCAAAAAAGTCCAAGGAGGCAGCAGTATTTGATGGTACGCAGAGCCGATTGGCGCACTGCCTGCAGATTTCCCAGCGCATAGCTTTCGGATATAAGAGGCAGAAGAAGCACAGCCACAGAGTTTGTCAGGGCGTTTGGAAAGAAAATAAGCGGCATGGCCATGCCTGTCAGAACGCCGTAGACGCTTAAGGCGGTGGAGGTGTCGTAGCCGTATGCCCGAAGCTTTGCGGGAATGGAAATGGACTCCACACTCTGTAAAAGATTCAGCACAATGCGGTTTGCGGTCAGAGGCAGCGCCATCCCAAGAATACTTTTGTAAATGGCGCCCACGGGGGCAGAGACAGAGCCGGCACGCTTTTGAAAGCAGCAGCAGTAAATAGAGACCACAGACACGATCATGGAGAAGAATTCTCCCACTGTGAGACCTACAACCGCCACATTGATGGCAGGTGTTTTTCCCAGGGAAAGAGCCAGGGCGGATACTGCGTATACACAGCCAACCCGGGTGAGCTGCTCCACAAGCTGGGAGAAGGCGGGCAGTCCCGCCTTTTTGATGCCGTAAAAATAGCCGTTAACGCAGGAGTGCACAGCGGAAAGAGGAACAGAGAAGGCCAGAATCCGCAGCATGGGAGCGGTTCTGGGCTCTAAGAGCAGACAGGCGGCGATAAAGTCGGAGAAAAAGAAGATTACGGCACAGCACAAAAAGGACAGCGGCATGGAGATACTCATGCCTGCCAGCATGGGCTTGAAGGAGGGGCTTTTTTCTCTGGCGGAACGCTCTGCCACAAATTTGGAGATGGCCGTCTGGTATCCCGCTGCAGTCAGGGAGAAGGAAAGAGACAGAACGGGACTTAAAAGCTGATAGATGCCCATTCCCTCCTCTCCAAAGAGTCTGGAGAGATAAATGCGGTAAAAAAAGCCGATGATCCGGCTGATCAGGCCTGTAATGGTAAGAATAAAGGTACCCATGATAAGAGGGTGTCTTTTGCCTTGCTTCATATAACACCAAAGAAAAGCTTTTCCTCATTATAATTTCATTGTCATTATATGCCGCCCGGACAGTTGACAGAACTGATTGGCCGATGCTATATTAATTTTGAATTTGCGGGAAACGGTGAGATTTTATGATATATTTGGACAATGCGGCTGCCACCAGACTGGCGCCGGAGGTTCTTGAGGCTATGCTGCCATTTTTTACAGAAAATTATGGAAATCCGGGAAGCATATACTCCATGGGCACTGCCGCTAAGCGGGCGATAAATGATGCAAGGGAAAGCATCGCAGAGAGTATGGGAGCCAGGGCGGATGAGATTTATTTTACCTCGGGAGGCACGGAGGCGGATAACTGGGCCATAAAAGGGGCGGCAAAGGCCCTGGCCGGCAGAGGACGGCATATTGTGACCACAAGGATAGAGCATCCTGCGGTGCTAAACACTTGCAAGGCCCTGGAGGAGAGCGGCTTTGAGGTTACCTATCTGGATGTGGACCGGTATGGGATGGTAAAAATACAGGATGTGCAGGAAGCCTTGCGGCCGGACACTATTTTGATCAGCGTTATGTTTGCAAATAATGAGATCGGCACCCTGGAGCCCATTGCAGAGATTGGCGCTCTGGCCGGGGAGAGGGGGATTTTGTTCCACACAGACGCGGTGCAGGCATATGGACAGGTGCCGGTGCAGGTACAGGAGCTGGGGATCGATTTGATGAGTGTAAGTGCGCACAAGCTCAACGGGCCAAAAGGCGTTGGGTGCCTTTACATCAAAAGAGGCTCCAGACTTCGTTCCTTTGTGCACGGAGGAGGGCAGGAAAGAAACAGCCGGGCAGGAACGGAAAATGTTCCAGGGATTGTGGGCTTTGCTGCGGCGGCAAAAAGAGCGGTCAGGATCATGGAGGAAAAGACCGCGAAAGAAACTGCTTTGCGGGATTATTTGACGGAGAGACTTCTGACGGAAATACCGGGCAGCAGGCTGAACGGGCACCCAAAGCTGCGGCTTCCGGGCAATGTAAATATATCCTTTCCGGGAATAGAGGGAGAATCCCTGCTGATTATGCTGGATATGCAGGGAATCTGCGCTTCCTCAGGCTCGGCCTGCTCTTCGGGCGCCATTGACCCTTCTCATGTGCTGCTGGCCATTGGACTGAGCGAGAAGGAGGCAAGGGGGGCCTTGCGTCTTACTTTGTCTGAGGAGAACACAAAGGAGGAAATGGACGTGGCTGTGGAGAAGGTGAAAGAATGTGTTTTCAGGCTCCAGGAAATGAGAAAACCAGGAGATTCTTTTTTGCAGTAACTAAGGAAAGAAATATGAAAAAGGGAAGGATAAACCAGATGTGGAAAAGGAAGATGGAATGAGGCTGACAAAGATTTCGGGACAGAGGAAAAAAACAGAAACAGGGAGTCTGAAAGGAACGGTAGTCCAAAAAGCGTTTCATAGTGTGTTTTTTATCTTGGCTGGAAGCATAGTGGGCCTTTTGGCTCTTCTTCTTGTATTCTGCCTTCCGCTGGAGCCCATGAGGCTTCATGTCTGGCAGTCTTTGTATCTTTTGGAGGATGAATTTGGAGATTCAGAGATGATTTCCGGCTACCCGGCCACGCTTACAGGGAATTTTACGGATTGCCTGATGCTGGAAAACGCTGTTTATCAAAATGAGGAGCATTCCCTTTTGGAGCAGGTTTTGTATATGTACCGCAAAGAAAGCGGGCAGGGGGACGGCTGGGCTGCAGGAGACTCCCTGGTGGATTATCTTGAGGGTGTACAGCAGCCGAGAGAGGTGGAATATGCAAGATACTGGCATGGATATCTTGTGATACTAAAGCCCCTTCTTGCGATTACTACGCTGGGCTCCATCCGGATTGGAGCCTCTGCACTGCAGCTTGCCCTGGCGGGGGTTGTCTGTCTGGAATGCGCGGCTCGAAAAAGAAAAATGCTGGGGGCGGCTTTCCTGCTGTCCCTGCCGTTTTTGTATTATGTGACCTTGTATACTTCTCTGTCCCTGAGTATTTGTTATTATATCATGTGCGGGGCGGTGCTTGTGCAGCTTGGGCTACACAAAAAAATGGAAAGCAGGGGCTGGTATTGGGAATTTTTCCTGCTTTTGGGAATGGCTGCAGCTTATTTTGACTTTTTGACTTATCCGTTGGTGACTTTGGGCTTTCCCCTGTGCGTTTTTCTATATCTGAGCAGCGATAAGCCGAAGACGGCTTTTGTGAAAGCACTTGCTTTTATTTTGTCTTGGATGATTGGATACGGGGGATTTTGGGCAATGAAATGGGTGATGACAGATCTGCTTGTGGGAGGGAATGTGATCCTGGATGGCTGGAACACTTTGCTTGCAAGAACGGAGACTGCACAGGACCAGAATATCCTGTCAGGATTTTTGTCCGTTCTTAAGCAGAATCTGAGCGTTTACGGTAATTGGGGGTTTTATCTGCCTGCTGTGGGGATAGCGCTTTGGCTGTTTGGCCTGCTTGCAGGATGCCGCAAAGGCTTTAGGATGGACAGTGTAAAATATATGCTGCCCTTTCTTCTCCCGGCGGTTCTGCCTCTTATATGGATATTTTTTACCCAGAATCATTCCGGGCAGCATTGGATTTATACCTGTAAAATATTTGCGGTCAGCGCCTTTGCCCTGATCTGTGCATTTGGAAAAGGAATTGAAAATTATGTCAGAACTGATTAAGGATGTCAAATATTTCTGGAGCAGAAAATGCTTTGCCATAGGGATTCCCCTGATGATGGTCTTAAGCTACTGCACACTGCTTCTCAATCCTACGGTGGGCATCGACGATACCGCCTTTAAGGTTTACTTTGTGGACGGTGTTTCACCTGCCACCGGGCGGTGGTGCCTGTATCTGATCAATAAGCTGCTTCCCCTGGATTATAACCCTTATTTTGTAGAAGCGCTGGGGCTTGTTTTTTTCTGCCTGTCTGTGACTCTTTGGTGTGTGGTTTTCTATCGGATTCTGGGAGAGAGAGTATCTGTGTGGGCCTATACCATAGCGGCAGCGGCCATGCTTTCCAGCCCCATGAT
>NZ_CEWDFQ010000152.1:0-7330 GCF_982438285.1 Acetatifactor sp.
ACGCGAATAAGGAGGTGTAACGATGTCTATTTGTCCTAAGAATAAATCTTCCAAAAGTAGAAGAGATAAGAGAAGAGCAAACTGGAAAATGAGTGCTCCTACATTGGTAAAGTGCAGCAAATGCGGCGCATTTATGATGCCTCACAGAGTTTGTAAGGCTTGCGGTTCTTATAACAAGAAGCAGGTTGTAAGCGTTGATTAATGACGGCATAGGGCTGGTGCCTGGGTGTACCAGCCCTTGTTTTTATATTTTCAACATGGGTGTAAGACGCTCCTGACGGGCGTCTTTTTGTTTGCACTATTTCTTAAAAAGCGAAAGAAAAATCTCTTGATTTTTATAAGGGGGTTTAGTATAGTTATATATGGCTTTATTATAAATTATGGAAGGAAGCATTCATATGGCTGAAATAGTGAACGTGGCTGTTGACGCTATGGGGGGAGACAACGCTCCGGCCGAGATCGTCAAAGGAGCGGTAGAGGCCATAAACGAGGACAAGAGAGTGAAGGTCTTTCTTGTGGGCCGCGAGTCTGTGATAAGGGAAGAACTGCGGAAACATACATATGACGCTTCACAGCTGGAAATCGTACATGCAGAAGAGGTTATTGAGACTGCAGAACCGCCGGTCATGGCAATTCGTAAAAAGAAGGATTCCTCTATTGTGAAGTCCATGTATATGGTAAAGGACGGCGTCTGTGACGCCTTTGTGTCCGCCGGAAGCACCGGCGCCGTATTGGTCGGAGGCCAGGTGATTGTGGGAAGGATTAAGGGAGTGGAGAGACCGCCGCTTGCGCCTTTGATTCCCACGGAAAAGGGTGTGTGCCTGCTTTTGGACTGCGGCGCAAATGTGGACGCAAGACCTTCGCATCTTCTGCAGTTTGCAAAGATGGGAAGCATTTATATGGAGAGCGTTATAGGGATTAAAAATCCCAAGGTCGGTATTGTGAATATCGGTGCGGAGGAAGAGAAGGGAAACGCGCTGGTAAAGGAAACCTATCCTCTGCTGAAAAACTGCCCTGGAATCAATTTTATCGGCAGTGTGGAGGCCAGGGATATTCCTGCGGGAGCCGCGGACGTGGTGGTCTGCGAGGCTTTTGTGGGCAATGTGATATTAAAGCTTTATGAGGGCGTAGGCGCTGTCTTGATCAAAAAGGTAAAGAGCGGCATGATGACTTCTCTTCGCAGCAAGCTGGGTGCGCTGCTTGTAAAGCCTGCTTTGAAGAAAACGTTGAAAACCTTTGACACAGAAGAATATGGAGGAGCTCCCCTTTTGGGATTAAACGGGCTTGTGGTGAAAACACACGGCAGCAGCAAGGCGGTTGAGATTAAAAATTCTATTCTGCAGTGCATTGCATTTAAGGAACAGAAAATAAATGAAAAGATCAAAGAAAAAATAATGTTGGAAAATTAAGGAGACAGGAAATGGAATTTGAAAAACTCAAAAAAGTAATTGCGGAAGTTTTAAATGTGGATCCGGAGGAGATCACCATGGAGACCACCTTTATGGACGATCTGGGAGCGGATTCTCTGGATGTGTTTCAGATTATTATGGGAATCGAGGAGGAATTTGATATTGAGATTCCCGCAGAAAAGGCAGAGAAAATCACCACTGTGGAAGAAGCGGTTGAGCTGATTAAAAGCACTTTGAATTAAGTGAGAACAAAAGCAAGGTTGAATGAAAGTATTCCTGGATTTCCACATTCGGGAATACTTGTTTTTTATGAGAACCGGCAAGGGAAGGAAGCTGTCATGCAGGAAGAATATACCTTGAAAAAACTGGAGGAACGGATAGGCTATCGCTTTGAAAACATCAATCTTTTAAAGCAGGCCCTTACCCACAGCTCATTTACCAATGAGCAGAAGATCAATCGGTCAAAAAATTATGAACGCCTGGAGTTTTTGGGTGATGCGGTGCTGGTGCTGGTTTTCAGTGAATTTTTATTTTGCAGTCATCCGGATATGCTGCAAGGAGAACTGACTAAGCTGCGGGCATCTATGGTGTGTGAGCCCTCCCTGGCTTTTTGCGCAAGGGACTTGGAGCTGGGGCAGTTTATGCGCCTGGGAAAAGGAGAGGAGAGCACGGGAGGCAGAAAGCGGGACAGCATTATTTCAGATGCCATGGAGGCTGTTACCGGGGCAGTTTATCTGGACGGCGGAATGGAGGCGGCAAGGGCGTTTATCAACCGTTTTATTTTGTCTGATCTGGAGGACAAGCAGCTGTTTTACGACAGCAAAAGCAATCTGCAGGAGCTGATCCAGGGCACGTTAAAAAAGGATTTTAACTATGTTCTGCTTGAGGAAAGCGGGCCGGAGCATGACAAGACCTTTGTGGTGGAAGTGCAGATGGAGGGAAGGCAGCTGGGACTTGGCTGCGGAAGGACGAAAAAAGCGGCGGAACAGCAGGCCGCCTACAAAGCGCTGCTGCTTTTGAGAGATGAGGGAATATGTATTTAAAAAGTATTGAGATACACGGTTTTAAATCCTTTGCAAATAAAATAACCTTTCAGTTTCATAATGGGATCACGGGGATTGTGGGCCCTAACGGAAGCGGAAAGAGCAATGTGGCGGACGCTGTGCGCTGGGTGCTGGGGGAGCAGCGCATTAAGCAGCTGCGCGGGGCCAGCATGCAGGATGTCATTTTCTCGGGAACAGAGACCAGAAAACCGTTGAGCTATGCTTACGTTGCCATTACCCTGGACAACGGTGACCATCAGCTTGCCATCGACTACGATGAGGTGACGGTTGCGAGAAGAATCTACCGCTCCGGAGAAAGTGAATATCTCATCAACGGAACACCTTGCCGGCTGAAGGATGTAAATGAGCTTTTCTATGACACCGGAATCGGCAAGGAGGGCTATTCCATTATTGGACAGGGACAGATTGATAAAATTCTAAGCGGCAAGCCGGAGGAGAGAAGAGAGCTTTTCGACGAGGCTGCGGGTATTGTAAAATTCAAGCGCAGAAAGGCTGCGGCCCAGAGCAAGCTTGCGAACGAAAAGCAGAATCTGGTTCGTGTCAATGATATTCTCTCTGAGCTGGAAAAGCAGGTGGGGCCTTTGGAAAAGCAGTCAGAAAAGGCAAAAATCTACCTGCGCAAGAAGGAAGAGCTGAAAACCCTGGATGTGAATGTGTTCCTTTTGGAAAACAGCAGATTAAAGGAACAGCTGAAGGCAGTGGAGGAAAAATATGGCATTGCCGGAGGGGATTTAAAGGAGATCACCCAGCGATATGAGGGGATCAAGGAGGAGTACGACCAGATTCAGGGGGAGATAGAGAGGCTGGATAAATCTATCGAAGAGGCCCGAAGCACCCTTACGGACACAGGGCTTTTGCGGGGCAGGCTGGAGGGCCAGATCAATGTGCTGAAAGAGCAGATTAATTCCGCCAAGGGAAGCGAGTCCCATTTAAAGGGCAGAAAAGAGGCGCTGGAGGCGGAAATTGCTTCCAAAAACCAGGACAAGGAAGGCATTCTGGCGGAAAAGCAGAAAACCGATGAACAGGTGGAGGAGATTGCGGGCGCGGCATTGCAGGCAAGGGCAAAGCTCCTGGAAATCCAGGACAAGATTGAGGAATTAAACAGCTGCATTGAGGCAGGAAAAAATACCATTATCGGCGAATTGAACCAGCGGGCCACCATCAAGTCCAAAATGGGACGGTATGACACCATGATGGAGCAGATCAACATCCGAAGAGCGGAGCTCAATTCCCGTCTGCTTCGGGTAAAATCTGATGAAGCTGCCAGGGAGGAGGCTCTTTTAAAGCTGGAGGAGAGCTTTGAGAGCATCACCAAAGAGCTGGGAGAGATGAACAGAAAACAGGGGGATATGGAAAAAGAGCTGGGGGACATAAGAGGCGTGCTGACCGGGAAGGATCAGAAGCTTCGGGAAACTCAGAACGCCTACCACCAGGAAAGCTCCAGACTGGAGGCTTTGTCCAATCTGACGGAACGCTATGAGGGCTATGGCGGCAGCGTAAAGAAGGTGATGGAGCAAAAGGAGAAGGAAAAGGGCATCATTGGGGTTGTGGCGGATATCATCAAGGTGGATAAGAAATATGAGACGGCCATTGAGACAGCCCTGGGGGGGAACATTCAAAATATTGTAACTGATGATGAGAATACTGCCAAAAGAATGATAGGATATTTGAAGGCAAACCGCCTGGGCCGGGCCACCTTTCTTCCGCTGACCAGCATCATTCATCCACAGGAGTTTAAGAGCCCTGAGATTTTGGAGGAAAAAGGGGTTATCGGCATGGCGGATGAGCTGGTAGAGATAGAGGAGCGTTACCGGAACGTGGCAAAAGCCATGCTGGGGCGCATTGTGGTGATAGACAATGTGGACAATGCCGTAAGGATTGCCAAAAAGTCCGGCTACAGCGTCAGAATGGTAACCCTGGAGGGAGAGCTTTTGGTGCCGGGGGGCGCTATCAGCGGCGGAGCCTTCAAAAATAACAGCAATCTTCTGGGAAGAAGAAGGGAGATTGAGGAGCTTCAGAAAAAGACGAGGAAGCTGCTTTCTGCGGTGGAGGAGATAAACGGAGAAATTAAAAGCACCAAGGAAAGGCGCAATGAACTGCGCCTTGCACTGGAAGCCTTAAAGGCAGATATCGGGAAAATGTCCATTGAACAAAATACGGTCCGCCTGAATATTTCTCAGGCCAGAGAGCGTATGGAGGAGGAGATGGAGGGGGCAAAATCCCTTGAGCTGGAGGAAAAGGAGATTGAGGGAAAGATACGGGAAATCAAAGACGGCAAGGAAGCCATAGCCCAGGAGCTTTCCGCAAGCGAAGAGCTGGAAGCGCACACAAAGGAGCAGATTCTTTCTTTTCAGAAGGAGCTGGAGGAAAGGAGAGAAGAGGAGACTATAGAGTCCGGCAGGGTGGCACAGTGGGATTTGAAGGTGGAAAAAATGCGCCAGACGCAGACCTTCAAGCAGTCTAATGTGGACCGGATCAACGGCGAGCTTGAAAAATCCCAGGCGGAGCTTGCCCAGATTCTGCAGGCTCTTTCGGAAAATGAAGAAGAGGTGGAGAGGAAGAAGCAGAATATCAAGGAGCTGGAAAAAACCATAGCTGCTTCCCACGAAGCCCAGAATGCGTCTGAGATAAGGCTTAAGGAGGAGGCTGCCAGAAAAGAGGAGCTTTCTGCAAAGCAGAAAAACTTCTTCCAAAGCCGAGAAAAGCTGGCGGAGCAGATGAGCTCCTTAGACAAGGAGGTTTATCGTCTAAATGCCCAAAGGGAGAGATTGGAGGATTCCATCGAGGCTCAGATCAATTACATGTGGGATGAATATGAGATCACCTTAAGTGACGCGGCTTCTCTTCGGGATGAGGATATGCTGGACCTGCCTGCCATGAAGCGGGGAATAACCGACTTGAAGGATCAGATCAAGAAGCTGGGGGACGTCAATGTCAATGCCATTGAGGACTACAAAAACCTGATGGAGCGTTACACCTTCATGAAAACCCAGCACGACGATCTGGTGGAGGCGGAAAAAACGCTGGAGGGCATTATCGAAGAGCTGGACGGGGCCATGAGAAAGCAGTTTACCGAGAAATTTGCGCAGATCAGCCGGGAATTTGACAAGGTGTTTAAGGAGCTG
Organism: Acetatifactor sp.; assembly: GCF_982438285.1. Taxonomy (NCBI): domain Bacteria; kingdom Bacillati; phylum Bacillota; class Clostridia; order Lachnospirales; family Lachnospiraceae; genus Acetatifactor; species Acetatifactor sp. The sequence goes on from NZ_CEWDFQ010000152.1 coordinate 5,599, forward strand.
TTCGGCGGAGGAAAGGGCACCCTTGAGCTCATGGAGGATGAAGATATCCTGGAGGCGGGAATCCGCATTATCGCGCAGCCGCCGGGAAAGAAGCTGCAGAACATGATGCAGCTGTCCGGTGGGGAAAAGGCGCTTTCTGCCATTTCACTTTTGTTTGCCATTCAGAATCTGAAGCCTTCGCCCTTCTGCCTTTTGGATGAGATTGAGGCGGCGCTGGATGATTCCAATGTGGGAAGATTTGCAAAGTATCTACATAAGCTGACCAAAAACACGCAGTTTATTGTAATTACACACAGACGTGGCACCATGGAGCAGGTGGACAGGCTTTATGGCATCACCATGCAGGAAAAGGGAGTTTCCACTCTTGTCAGCGTGAATCTCATTGACAAGGAGCTGGAGGATTAGTGCGGTATCTGCAAGGCGCAGGAGCACTGGAAACGGAGAGGCGTATGAGCGAAGAAAAAAAGGGCTTATTTGCCAGACTGAAGGCTGGCCTTACTAAAACGAGAGAAAATATCGTAAGGGGCATTGACGCAGTGTTCAGTGGGTTTTCCGCCATCGATGATGACTTCTATGAGGAGCTGGAAGAAATTCTGATCATGGGCGATATTGGCGTAAACGCCACGGCAGCCATTGTGGAACGGCTGAGAAAAGAGGTGAAGGAGCGTCATATCAAGGAGCCCGCAGAATGCAAGGAGCTTTTGATTGAAAGCATCAAGGAGCAGATGAGGGTGGACGAGACGGCCTATGACTTCGAGCGAGAGCAGTCCGTGGTCATGGTAATCGGCGTAAACGGTGTGGGAAAGACCACCTCTGTGGGAAAGCTTGCCGGGAAGCTGAAGGACAGCGGCAGAAAGGTATTGATTGCAGCGGCGGACACCTTTCGCGCGGCGGCCGGAGATCAGCTGGCTGAGTGGGCAAAAAGGGCGGACGTGCCCATGATCGGCGGCAATGAAGGCGCAGATCCTGCAAGCGTGGTGTTTGACGCAGTAAACGCGGCAAAGGCAAGAGGCGTGGATGTGCTTTTGATTGATACGGCGGGAAGGCTTCACAATAAGAAAAATCTTATGGAGGAGCTGCGCAAAATGAACCGGATTATAGACAGAGAGTTTCCCGACGCCCACAGGGAGAATCTGATTGTGTTAGACGGCACCACCGGGCAAAACGCCCTGGTGCAGGCCAGGGAATTCGGGGAGGTGGCAAAGCTCACCGGAATCATTTTGACAAAGATGGACGGAACGGCAAAGGGCGGCATTGCCGTGGCCATTCAGTCGGAGCTTAAGGTTCCCGTAAAATATATCGGTGTGGGAGAGACCATAGAAGATCTCCAGAAATTTGATCCGGATGAATTTGTAAACGCGTTGTTTGACAGAGAGCGAACAGAGGCTTAGAAATGGAGGAAATATGGAAGAACAAATGTTGACACTGGAGAAGTTTGAAGAGGCATCCGAAACGGTAAAAAAGGTGACTCTGGAGACAAAGCTGGTTTACAGTGACTTTCTCAGCGCACAGACCGGAAACAAGGTGTATTTGAAGCCGGAAAACATGCAGTTTACCGGTGCGTACAAGGTGAGAGGCGCCTACTATAAGATGAGCACTCTCACAGATGAGGAGCGGGCCAAGGGACTGATTACGGCTTCCGCCGGAAATCACGCCCAGGGCGTGGCCTATGCGGCTAAATGCTTCGGCGCCAAGGCGTCCATCGTGATGCCTACCACTACGCCCCTTATGA
>NZ_CEWDFQ010000153.1:0-7289 GCF_982438285.1 Acetatifactor sp.
CTCCTTTACATATCGTAATATTTGTATTAAATTAATATTATCACATAAAGGAAAAGAAAAAAAGCTAAGAGGATTTGTCATGCTGATTATTCGCAATGAAAGAACAGAGGACTATGAAACGGTAGAGCAGATCACAAGACGGGCCTTTTATAACCGCTATATGCCGGGATGTACGGAGCATTATCTGGTTCATGTCATGCGCGGCCATCAGGATTTCATACCGGAATTGGACTTTGTGGCGGAAATGGACGACCAGGTGGTTGGCAATATCATGTATACAAGGGCAATACTGACCGATGAAAGCGGTGCAAAAAAAGAGACCCTTACCTTTGGTCCGGTCTCCATAGTGCCCGAATATCAGAGAATGGGCTATGGAAAGCTGCTCATGGAGCATTCCTTTCAGCGGGCCGTGGAAATGGGTTATGACAGCATCGTCATCTTCGGAAGCCCCGCCAACTATGTGAGCCGGGGATTTCAAAGCTGTAAAAGGTTTAATGTCTGTGTTGCGGACACCGAATGGCCACAGGGAAGGTATCCTGCGGGAATGCTGGTAAAGGAGCTGATCCCAAGCGTTTTCGACGGCAGAAAATGGTTTTACCGGGAAAGTCCTGTCATGAATATAAATGAACAGGAAGCGCAAAGCTATGACCAGGGCTTTGAAGTATTGGAAAAGAAATACCTTCCCAGCCAGGAGGAATTTTATATCATAAGCAATTCCTTTGTGGAATAGCTCTCAAGGAAAGGAGTATACCTATGTTTTTGATTCTTGCAGGCGGATTGTTGATCATCATTTTCGCAGTAATCGCCGCTGTAGCCGCTTCTGTTACCTCTGCCGTTGCTGCAGACGTGGATGATTTTGATATGGAAGAGGACTAGAGAGAAGTCTGCTTTCTCTCTAGTCCTCTTTGCCCATCAGTTCCTCCAGGGCCCCGAAGGTGGCCATCCGCAGCTTTCTCACCAGGGGTGTACATCCGGATCCGCAGCTTTGCATGAAAAAGATAAGCGTCATATCATCCTCCGGATCCATAGTCACATAATTGCCCGTCCAGCCATCCCAGCCATATTCTCCAAGGGGCGCCGTGGTTCCGGCCTCCCCCTGATCTATAAGAATGCGCATCAGGCATCCGTAACCATATCCCGCCGTGCTGTCCCAGTTTAATCCCGACTTTTGTTCTCTGGTCAGACGGTCACAGGTCATAAATTCCACCGTTTTTCTTCCCAATATGCGTTTTCCGTTATATTCCCCTTTGTGAAGCATCATTTCCGCAAAATGGCTGTAATCGTCAATAGTGGATACCAGTCCTGCGCCGCCGGATTCAAAGGACGTATCCTCCCCGTAATATTCTCCCAGGTGAGAATCCTCATAGGGCACAAGCCTTTTTCCCTCTTCCTCCCACTGATAGATCTGGGCAAAGCGTTCTCTCTTTTCTTCCGGCACAAAAAAGCCTGTGTCCGGCATTTCCAGCGGCTCAAACAGCTCTTTCTTCAAAAACGCGCCGTAAGTCATCCCGCTGACCGCTTCCACCACGCCGCCCAGCACATCCGCAGACAGTCCGTACATCCATCTTTCACCAGGCTGAAAGCACAGCGGAATCTGCGCAATTCTCCTTAAGTACTCCTGGGTATCCACCCGCTCTCCCCTTTTTCTGCGCTCCCAAAGCTCTTTGAAAACAGTATCCATACGCTTGCCCGGCACATGGGACAAATCAGGATAGGGAATGCCTGAGGTCATATTTAACAGATCTGTGATGGTGTTCTCCCGGTCTGCCGGAAGCACCCTTCCCTGGGGAGTCCAGACCGTCTGCCCCGCAAAGCAGGGAAGATACTTGGATACCGGATCCTTTAAATCAATTTCCCCTCTTTGGGCCAAAATCATGACAGCTGCTGCCGTAACGGGCTTTGTCATGGAAAAAAGCCGGATAATGGTATCTCTCCTCATCGGTTTTTTCTTTTCCATATCCGCCTGTCCGTAGACGTTGAAATAAACCTCTCTGTCACGGCAGCGCACCAAAAGACTTGCCCCCGCAAGCCTTCCCTCCTCTATCTCCTTTTGTATCAGCCCATCCACGGTATCCTTATAATCAAACATTGCTTTCCTCCTTATGTCTGTTACATAGAATAGGTAATTGCGAAACTCGCTGGCAAAGTCACGAACCTGGTCATAATAACCAAAAACGGGTTCCGAAGCAGTGGCTCGTCACCCTTATTTTGGTTATTATGCCCAGTTTCTGATATCAGGGAGCGGGTTTCGCAAACGCCTGGTTACATAGAATTATAACACAGAAACCCCAGATGGATGGCTCTTTTTTCTTTTCAAAAGCATGATTGCTCCAAGCAGGGCCACCAAAAGCTCCGTTGCAGGAAATGCCGACCAGACTCCCAAAATACCCGCCGCCGACAGCGCAAGCGCCATAGGAATAATAACAGCAAAACCACGCAGAAGGGAAATGATATGTGCCGGGAGGGCATGCTCCGTAGCGGTAAAATACACAGCCACAATAATATTAAAGCCTGCAAATATACAAGCAGTAAAGTAAATCCTCATTCCAGTGACTGCAATTTCCTGCAGCTGTGCATTCTGCTCACTGTTAAACACGCTCACAATACCCTCAGCTCCAAAAAAGACCACCCCATAAACAAGGACAGACACCGCTGCCGCTGCAATCAGGGCATACCGAAGAATCGCCTCCACATACTTCCTGTTTCCCTTCCCGAAATTGCTGCTGACGATAGGCTGTATTCCCTGTGCAATTCCTGTATAAATAGAAATCACCACCAAGGAGAGATTAGCAATCACACTGTAGGCGGCAACCCCGATGTTGCCTGCCAGTCCAAGCAAAAGGGTATTAAATACAATCATCACAATTCCTGAGGAGACCTCTGTGATCAGGGAAGGCACTCCGTTTAAAAGGATACCGCCGAAAAGCCGTGCCGAAGGCCTTCCCTTTCGCAGGTGAAACTGATTTCTCTTCTTTACGAAAAAGGGCAGAAGTATCAAAATACTGATCACCGGAGCCAGACCTGTGGCAAAGGCCGCCCCAAAAATCCCCATTCCCAGAGGGAACATAAATACATAATCCAAAACCACATTGGACAGGCTGCCGCAGATCATGGCCGTCATAGACAGCTGGGGCGCTCCGTCGTTTCTGATAAAGCACAAAAGCAGATTGTTCGTCATAAACATGGGTGCAAACAGCAAAATCACCTGGAGATAGGTTTTCGTCATCTGAAAAACCGCTTCATCCGCCCCCAGAAGTCTGACCAGAAATCCTGTGCCAAAAATGCCCAAAAGAAAAAAGATACCGGATATGATTACCATAAGCGCCGCGGCATTGGTAAAAATCCGATCCGCTCTGTCTGCATCCTTCTGACTTTTCACAATGGCATATTTAATGCCGCCTCCCATTCCGATCATAAGGCCGCTGCCATGGATAAAGCTGTAAACAGGGATGGCAAGATTTAAGGCTGTCAGACCATCCGCCCCCAGAGCCTTAGACACAAAAAAGGTGTCCGCCAGAATATAGCAGGACAAGCCGATCATTCCCAGCACGTTGAGAGAGGAATATTTGATAAATTCCTGCAGACATGCGTTCTCTTTTTTCATGAATTCATACCTCCAAAATCCGCAAAATAAAACGCCTTACTTCACTCCTGCAAAGGCCTGACGGAATGAATAAGACGTTACCCGGCGGTAATTGACGTTTCTTTTATTTTACATGGAATTAATTTACCACTGTCTGCGCCGCAAGTCAAGTAAAAAGCTGCCCGCTTTAGCGGGCAGCCTTCCCTTCCTGTCAAATCTCCACCTCCAAATGCAGCACGCTGCAGGCCGGAAGGGTAAAGATAAGCTTGTTTCCATCTACAGAAATTTCCTTAAATTCCCGGGTATGTACCACATCCGGCTCCTCAAAGGTGTTATGGGCCTTAAAGTGGTTTGTGAGCACCGTTCCCTTCACCGACTTCACAGGACTCTGGGCAAAAATGCCCTGGATTTCCTCGGAGGAATCCACCGACAGATTTGTGAGAGTTACATGGAGCCTGCCGTCTGCTGCCATGGATACGGATTCCGTAAGCTTTGGCACCATGCTGTCTGCCTCCACGCCGATGGTTTCATTTTCGATGGAGGATTCCACAAGCTCTCCGTCCTGATGAGCCTTGTACATATGAAATACATGCCAGGTGGGGGTTTTGATCATTTTTTCACCCTCAGTCAGGAGCACTGCCTGGAGCACATTGACCATCTGGGCAATATTTGCCATCTTCACCCGGTCGCAGTGCTTGTTGAAAAGATTCAGATTAATGCCTGCCACCAGCGCATCCCGCATAGTGTTTTGCTGGTACAAAAAGCCCGGATTGGTGCCTGGCTCCACATCAAACCAGGTGCCCCACTCGTCAATAACCATACCGATTTTTTTGTCCGGGTCATATTGATCCATAATAGCTCCATGGCGTTTGATGAGTGTTTCCATCTTCAAGGTGGCCTTCAGGGTGCGGTACCACCCCGCTTCGTCAAAATCCGTGGCTGAGCCCTTGTGTCCCCAATCCCCTGTGCAGAGGGTGTAATAGTGAAGAGACATGCCGTTCATAAAACCGGTTCCGTGGTCAAAGACAGTCTCCAGCACCTTGTCCGTCCAGTGATAATCATCCGCATTTGCACCACAGGCAATCTTGTAAATAGGAGCCTTGGGGTCATAATTTCTCACATAGGTCTGATATCTGCGGTACAAATCTCCATAATACTCCGGCCTCATATTGCCGCCGCAGCCCCAGTTTTCGTTGCCCACGCCAAAGTAGTCCACCCTCCAGGGCTCCTCATGTCCATTTTCCTTCCGCAGATCCGCCATGGGAGAGACCCCGTGAAAGGTCATATATTCCACCCATTCGCTCATCTCCTGCACGGTTCCGCTGCCCAGGTTCCCGTTTACATAGGTCTTACAGCCAAGCTGCCTGCAAAGCTCCATAAATTCGTGGGTGCCGAAGCTGTTGTCCTCCACCACCCCTCCCCAGTGGGTATTGATCATTTTCTTGCGCTTTTCCTTGGGCCCCACGCCGTCCTTCCAGTGGTATTCATCCGCAAAGCAGCCCCCGGGCCAGCGAAGCACCGGAACCCTGATCTCCTTAAGGGCCTCCACCACATCTGTTCTCATGCCGTTTACATTGGGGATGGAGGAGTTCTCTCCCACGTAAATCCCCTCATAAATACAGCGGCCCAGGTGCTCGGAAAAATGTCCCTGAAGCTCCGGATTGATATGCCCTCTCTTTACATTTGGATTGACATACAGCTTTTTCATAAGATTTCTTCTCCTTTTATTTAAGTGAAAACTTTAATATTGCACTAAGTAATTATATTTTAAGTGTAATGCAGCAAAATCCAAATGTCAATTACAATAAAAAATATCCTGCGCCGTCCAGGACAGCCCAGGATATCTTTTTCATATAAAGCGTCAGAATTATTCCTCGTCCTGAAGAGCGTCGTAACCGTGCTCATTGGTACGAACCTTCACAACATCCTCCACATCATAGACGAAAATCTTGCCATCGCCCACCTTGCCAGTGCAGAGCACCTTCTGCACCGTGTTTACCACAGTATCGGTAGGGATTTTACAGATTACCACATCCACCTTCACCTTGGGAAGCAGACGTGCCTCTATGGGCGCTCCCCGGAAGGAAGCCTCATGTCCCTTCTGCATACCGTATCCAAATACATTGGAAATGGTAAGACCGGTAACCCCAAGCTTTGTCAGGGCCGCCTCCAGCTGATTGAATTTTGCCTGGTTGGTAATGATGGTAACCTTTGTCATCTTTGCTCCCTGGCGCTCCTTGTGAATCACAGGGACAGATTCTGATACAGCCCCATCGGCAGATTCCGCCTTCTTTTCATCAGCTGTCTCTGAAACAATTTCTCCTTCCTTTACATCGTCCGCAAATTCATCCATGGAAGCTGCCGCAGGCGCAAAGTCGGGATAGGCAAGGTTACCGTGCTCTCCAATATCCAGTCCGGCAATTTCCTCTTCGCGGGATACGCGGATGCCTACGGTTTTCTTTAAAGCCAGCCAAACCAGGGAGGTGGTCACAAAGGAAAATACCGCCACCGCAAGAATTCCTACAATCTGTGTGCCAAGCAGCCCGAAGCCGCCGCCGAAGAACAGGCCGTTTCTGGTGGAAAGACTGGTGACGCCCTCCTGGGCAAACAATCCGATACAAATAGTGCCGAATATACCGCAGCAAAGATGAACGGAGGTTGCACCCACAGGATCGTCAATTTTTAATTTATCAAAGAATACAACTGCAAATACCACTAAGATGCCGGCAATGGCTCCAATGATCAAAGAGCTCTGTACGCTCACATAAGCGCAGCCGCCGGTAATTCCCACAAGACCTGCCAGACAGCCGTTGATGGTCATGCCAAGGTCCGGTTTGCCTAAAAAGATCCAGGAGGTGATAGTTGAGGTCAGCACTGCCGCAATGGCAGAAGTATTGGTGGTAACCAATATGTACATAACATCCGAAGGATTCTGGAAGCTCATGGTAGAGCCGGGATTAAAGCCAAACCACCCAAGCCACAGGACAAACAGGCCGATCACTGCCAGGGACATGCTGTGTCCGGGAATTGCCCGGGCCTTTCCGTCCTTGCCGTATTTTCCGATACGAGGTCCAAGGATCATAGCGCCTGTCAAGGCGCCCCAGCCTCCCAGAGAATGCACTACGGTGTCACCTGCAAAGTCCATAAAGCCTATCTGAGCCAGCCAGCCGCCGCCCCATACCCAGTGTCCTACAATGGGATAAATGATCAGCGTCAGCACAAAGGAAAAAATAATGAAAGAAACATATTTGATTCTTTCAGCCACCGCGCCGGACACGATGGTTGCCGCTGTTCCGCAGAATACAAGCTGGAAGAAAAATTTCCCCCAGAAGGGAACGTTTGACGTTAATGTGTCGTCGTAAAACGAAAGATCCGAGCTTCCCAGAATGAACAGATTGCTGGTTCCCACAAAGGGATTGCTGCCGCCGAACATCAGTCCCCAGCCCAAGAGCAGAAAGCCAAGAGAGGAAACTGCAAACACGATAAAGTTTTTGGACAAAATATTCACCGTGTTTTTCGCCCGGGCGAAGCCCGCTTCCACAGCCGCAAATCCGAGATTCATAAAGAATACCAGGATAGCTGCCACAAGTACCCAAAATGTGTCGATGATCATAGTAGTATCCATAATGACTTCCTCCCTATAAAAAATAAAAAAAGACGAAGATGTGTTTTTCTGACATCTTCGTCTTATGGCGTTAATCTTTCC
>NZ_CEWDFQ010000154.1:0-7262 GCF_982438285.1 Acetatifactor sp.
AATCGCATATTCTTTCAACATTTTTTCAAGCGCTTCATTATAGCCGTCATAGGATACCGTCAGCGGTTTCGTAAAGTCCAGACCGTATACTCCAAGAAATGACTTAGCATCTACTACATACCGATTGTAAAAGATATCGATATCAAAATCACATTTGGTAGTTACATCAACAAAGTGCTGGACTTCATCTGGTGTTAAGCGAATTGTCCTTGTCATAATTATCCTTCCTTTCCAATCCTTACAACTACTACCATCGAAACAATTATACCCAAAAAGAGCCAAATGTAAAGATATTTTTTCTCCCCCCGCTTTTTTGCCAAATCACACACTTTTCACAGATATTTCCATTTTGCCTTTTAAAAAAACAAAATCCCCGGCCCTTTTGTAGACTTTGCACACACAGCGCTTTACCGCGCTACAAAGAAAATCCATATTTTGGCATAATTTATTGAAATTCCACCATATATTCTTGGAATCTAAGAGGCAGCATATTTTGCTGCAGTTTTCTGTTTTCCCGCCCCTCAACAGCTATTTTATGGCAGAAGGCGCGGAAAAGTTCCTGGTATTCCCGTTCTTTTTTCGACAATCCCCAGTCCTTTGTGCCGTTAAATCCCAATATTTCCGCATCTTCTCTCACCAGATACCATTGCTTTTTCGCCGGATGTATCCCAAAGAGACCTCTGGTCTCATCGTAAATCATAAAATTTTCCAGAGGCATTCTGTCGGCAAAATGGAGCATTAAGAAGGTAAGCAGATTATTTTTTGGCCCCATCCTCGAAAAAAGAACGCCGTTTTCCAGCTCCTGAAAACGCAGAAAGCCCCTCAAATGCTGATTTTCGTTGTTGGCGCCTCTTGCAAGGCAAAACGCAAGATTCACCCAGTCATCCGCCAGATTGTCAAACAAATGCCCTCTGGCGCACCTGGCTTTCAGTCCCGCCGCAACCGTCTGATAAACCGCCTGCGCCTTTTTTTCATGAGAGGAGGAAAGGGCAAGGCAAAGCATCAGGTAATCCTCCTCCCCAAACTGTTTTTTCAGCGTGTTCATCACCTTAAACGTCTTTTCCCTGTGGGGAATCACAGATATATGCTCGGCAAATAGAAACAGCTCCTCACTGAGACTGATTCTGGTGTCCCTGGGATTTTGTTTTTCTTCATATGCAGTAAAAATTGCGGTAAAAATTCCCTCCAGGGAATCCTCGCATTGATATACCCTCAAGCCTGCACCTCCGGTCTTTTATTCTTTCGGCCTCCCTCCCTATGCTACAGCTGTCCCAATGCTGCCTGAAGCTGCTCTTCTGGCTTTGGCAGCCGCCAAAAGGCTCCGTCGTCAAAAAGCGACATCTGCCTGTAGCTCATCCCGTCGCTGCCAAACCGGATACGTTCCTGCACATCTGTCAGATTCCGCACAATGTAATCCTCGTCCAGCTTTACCGGATACATCATCCTGCCGCAGCAGGTGATGAAATAGACGGCCCTTTTCAACACAACACCTATTTTCTTTAAATCCCCAAAATTGAGATTTGCCTTTCTTCTGGCCGCCACAATGCGTTTGGCGCTCTTTACGCCGATTCCAGGCACCCGAAGCAGCTTCTCATAGGGCGCTTTGTTGATCTCTACAGGAAACTCTTCCAGATGCCGCACCGCCCAGTCCTCCTTTGGGTCAAGCATCACATTAAAGAAGGGGCGGTTCTCGTCTAAAAGCTCCTCTGCCCGAAAGCCGTAAAAGCGAAGCAGCCAGTCCGCCTGATACAGCCTGTGCTCCCGCAAAAGAGGCGGGCCCCCGGGCAGCGCAGGGAGGCAGGCATCGTCGTTTACCCGCACAAAGGCCGAGTAGAACACTCTCTTTAATGCAAATTTTTCATATAAGCTCTGGGCCACATTCAAAATCTGATAATCGCTTTCAGGGGTTGCGCCGATAATCATCTGCGTAGACTGTCCGCCGCTTACAAACCTGGGCGTATTCCCGTAGACTGCCAGCTCGTTTCTGCTTTCCTGAATGCCGTTTTGTATCATACGCATGGGGGCCAGAATATTCTTCCGGTGCTTGTTGGGCGCCAGCGCCCGCAGCCCCTCCGCCGTGGGCAGCTCCAGATTGACGCTCATTCTGTCCACAAGATAGCCAAGCCGCCGTATCAGCTCTCCATCCGCCCCCGGGATGGCCTTTACATGGATATAGCCCCGAAAGTGATACCTGTTTCGCAAAAGCCATATGGTCCTATAAATCAACTCCATGGTAAAGGCAGGGCTCTTCCATATTCCGGAGCTCAAAAAGAGACCTTCAATATAATTTCTCCGGTAAAATTCCATGGTGAGCGTGCAAATTTCCACAGGGGTGAAGGTTGCCCGCGGCACATCATTGGAGCAGCGGTTTTTACAGTATTTACAATCATAAATGCACTCATTGGTAAACAATATTTTCAACAGGGAGATACATCTGCCGTCGCTTGCAAAGCTGTGGCAGATACCGCCCGCCACACAGTTCCCCAGGCCAGCGCCGTCTCCCTTCCGGTCCACACCGCTGGAGGTACAGGCCACATCATACTTTGCGGCATCCGCCAAAATCCCTAATTTCTCCATCAGGGGCATACCCTTGATTCCTTCCGGATATTCCATGTTTCCCTCCATCCAAACACAAACGTTTGTTCTGATTATAGATTAGCACATATGTTCTGGTTTTGCAAGGAAAATTTCAACGCCGCATTTATAAAAAACTATTGCAAAACAGCCTGAAAAGAAGTTAAATAATAGAGTGAACAAATATCCATTTAAGAAAGCAGGAGCAATTTTATGTCAAATTTAATTTTACCGCCCGGCTACCACTCGGAGCTGAATCTGTACAAGACACAGGCCGCCATCAAAACCTTGAAGGATTTTTTCCAGTCTCTGCTGGCGGAGCGGCTGCATCTTCTGCGTGTGTCCGCGCCTCTTTTTGTAGATCCGGCCTCAGGTCTTAACGACAATCTAAACGGCGTGGAGCGTCCCGTCACCTTTGATATCAAATACCAGGGGGGCAGGGAGGCCGAGATTGTACAGTCTCTGGCAAAATGGAAGCGCTACGCCCTGAAAAAATACGGTTTTTCCGTGGGAGAAGGCCTCTATACAGACATGAGCGCCATCCGCAGGGACGAAGAGGCAGACAATATTCATTCCATTTACGTGGACCAGTGGGATTGGGAAAAAATCATTGCCAGAGAGGATCGCAACGAGAATACCTTAAAGGAAACCGTCCGCACGGTTTATAAAGTGCTGCGCAAAACAGAGAAATATATGTCCATACATTTTGACTATATTGAGGAAATTCTTCCCCACGATATTTTCTTTGTGACCACAAGAGAGCTGGAGGAAATGTTTCCCGAATACCCCCCAAAGGAAAGAGAATATTTTATCGCAAAGGCCAAGGGCGCCGTATGTATTATGCAGATCGGAGATGATCTGGAAAACGGCAAGCCCCATGACGGCCGCGCTCCCGACTATGACGACTGGAGTCTCAATGCGGATATTGTGGTCTACTATCCTGTTTTGGATATCGCCCTTGAGCTTTCCAGCATGGGCATAAGAGTGGATAAAACAGCGCTGCTCAGACAGCTTGAAAAGGCCGGCTGCCCCGAACGGGCGTCTCTTCCCTTCCACAGGGCTGTTATCAACGAAGAGCTTCCCTTCACCATCGGCGGCGGCATCGGCCAGTCCCGTATTTGTATGTTTTTCCTGCGAAAGGCACATATCGGAGAGGTCCAGTGCTCCCTCTGGCCCGAAGAAATCACAAGATGCGCCGAAGAAAAGGGACTGCAGCTTTTATAAGCCTGCAGTCCCTTTTTGTGCTTCCCATATGCCAAACTTCTCGTTGGCAAAGGTCTGTTCATATCCGTTTTCTTCCATAAATCCCAAAAGCAGCTTCCACTTTTCATCCTCTTTGATCTCTGTGATCCGCTTTTGATCCACTCCAAGCTCTAAAAGGGCCTCCTCTCCTCCCTCCAGATACCGCACAAGCTGATTTTCCAAAATGATTACAGGAAATACTCCGCCCTCTTGCGCCTCCTTCCTTGTCTGCTTAAGCGCCTGTTCCATGGCTTCTGCGCTGTAGGATCGCAGATCCGGCCAGGGGTTAAAGGCCGCAGGCATCTGCAGATAATAGGACAGCGCCGGAATCTGCCCGTAAAGGATTACCTCCCTGCCTCGCAGATGGTTTTCCTCCACATAATCCGTGATGGAGCCAAGCCACGCCGCCTTCTGGGGGCTCATTCCTATACCCGAAAGCACCTGATTGTTTTCCACCCTGGCGCTCACATCCTGCACCCCCGTAGCCTCCGCAAACACAAAGCAAAGGCCAAACAGGCCGCTTTGAAACAAAAACATGGCAAGAAAGGCTGCAAGAAGCCCCTTCAGGGGAAAACGGGAAAGGGCCAGCTTTTTTATGCAAAGAGGCTTTTGATTCTTTAAGAAACGCCCGCACTGCCAGAGGGTAAAGGGAGCCGCCACAAACAGATTGTTCAGGCTGGGGTACACTCCGTTGTTGCTTCCGATAGAGGTAAGAAGCACCACAAGAATCATCATGCCGCTTACCAGCTTCTCCGGAAGGGGACACCCTTTATCCAAAATGCGTATGAACGCTATGAGCATGGACAGCATTAAAAACAAAACCCCCGGGCGCAGCATGGAGCCATAGCTGTAAAACTCCAGGGAGCAAAAGCCCCTATAGTACAGCCAGCCCAGCATGGCGGCAGACAAAAGGATACAGACCACTCTGCCGGCCTTCTGCAAAAAAGGATGCACTGAAAGCACCTGAAAGAGAATCATTGCCGCCGCCCCGATGACGCCGATTCGGATGACCCAGTAGAGGTTCTCCACATAGACCCCAATAAGCCCCATCAGCATGGAGGAAGCTTTGTAATCCGTAGCATTGTCCGTCATGGCAAACAGACGCAAAATTCCGGATACATAAGCGTCCAGTCCGTACCGGAGGTGGATGTAGGCAAGAAATGCCAAAAGACCCAAAGCATATCCCAAAAGGCACCAAAGGGTATCCTGAAACGCCTTTCCAAAAATCCTTCCTCCTTTTTCCCCCTTCCTTCTGCCACACAGCACGGCATAGACCCACACCGCCAGAATCATGGCCGCCTGGGGAAGATTGGAAAAACGCACAAACACATTGACCCCCAGACAAACTCCCGCAAAAGCCAGACACCAGGGCCTTTCCTTTACCAGTCCCTCATATAAAAGAACCACACAGCCAAAAAACAGCAGATAGGTGAGATAATTGTACAAAAGAGCCGTCGGGCACCAGCAGAGGCTCACAGCTGCCAGTTCTCCCAAAAAGGCTGTAAAATTCCCAATGCCCAGCTTTTTTGTGCAGAAAAGATATCCTCCCACAGACAGCAGGCTCACAGACAGACCCGTATAAAAATTCATGCCCGCAAGGCTTCCTGCAAAGGGAAGCTTTGTGAGCAGATTTCCCACAGCGTTTGCAAAATAGGTGGAAAAAAGCCACATGGAATCCATATGCTCCAGCCCCATATACTGGAAATTAGCATAATTATAGCCTGTGTCCCAAAGGTCAAGCCCCCATGTAATATGGCGCAGGGGATAAACCACCAAAATCAGGATAAAAATAAGGGAAAACACCTTTTCCTTTTTCACTTTTCTCTTCACGATAACCTCCAAATCTGCCCTCCCAAGCGCTTAAGCCTGCTCTTCCCTGGCCGCAAAAACCCCGTCAAGCCTTTGTATGGCCAAAGAAGCCGCCTTTCCCGGCGCAGTTTTCAAAAGAAGCCCCAAAAATCCCCTGGTGAAAAGCTCCCTGAGCGCGTCTGTCAAAACGCCGCAGAAAAATACTGCCACTGCCGCCAAAAGGGTATAGCACACCACTCTTACGGGAGTATTTGCCGCTTCCGCTCCCAGCCAGGCCTGCCAGGCATATCTGACGCCTATATTTTCATGGAGCAGATAAACGCCCAGGGTATAGGGAGCAATTCTAAGAACAGCCCCAGAGGCCTTCCCCGATATCCTAACCTGCAAAAACAGGCAGAACAGCCCTATGGCTGCAAGAAAGGGGAACAAATGATTATATTCTGTGGAAATCTTTAAGATCAGGCCAAAGCTGCCCGTTTTCAGATATAACAGCCGAAGCAGGGCGATTTCCGCCAATATGCCAAGGCAGCCTGCGGCGTACAGGCAGAGGCTCCCCGCCTTTTTCCCAAGGAGAGGAAAGCCGAATCTGCGGATATAGGCCGCCGTCAAAAATACGCAGAGATACCAGAGAACATCGTATCCCTGACCGTCTGTCTCCAGCCGGAAGGGAAGAATGGATTTTAACAGGCAAAAGAAAAACAGCAAGACCAAAAGCGCTGTCTTAAGCTGATTTTTGCTCATCCCGCGCACGCCCGTCCCGATCAGGGGCAGCGCCGCATACAGAAAAACATATACAGTCATAAACCAATAGTGATTCATGGATATGGGGAACAAAAGGGTCAGAAAATAATGAGTGTCCGCCTCTTCCAAAGGAACGATTCCAAACACCTTCGCCAGCATGCCGATACCAACAGAGTAAACCCACACCTGCAGCATAAGCCGCAGAAGCCTGCTTGGCTTAAAGCTGGACTCACACAGAAAGTAACCGCTGATCAGCATATATACATTCACCGCCACAAGGCAGAACCCTTCCAGCACCCATGCCGCAATTCCTGCGTCTGTCATTGTCCCCTCTGTCAAATCTCCCAGCAGATTGCCCTTTCCCAGATAGTGCAGCGTCACCACCATCATCATGGCGATACACCGCAGCAGCTCCAGATTGGCCATCCTGGGCTTTTTTACACCCCTTTGCTGTTTTTCCATGCCTGCTTTCTTATCCTTCCATAGTCTTTTTGCTACCATTCTACACTCTTTTTAGGACTATGGGAAGAGCCCTTTACCAAATTCCCAGCGCCCGCTGCAGAAGAAGGCTCACACAGGTGATGCCAGCCCAACAGCAAAAGCCCATAAGGATAGGCTTCCCCCCTTTTTTTACCAGCCTTACCACATCCGTGTTTAGTCCGATGGCCGCCATGGCCATAATAATGAAAAATTTGCTCAGCTCCTTGAAGGGGGAGAAAAATTCTCCTGGAACGGACAACAGGTTCGTAGCCACCGTTGTGATCAGCGAAGCCAGCACAAAATACAGAATGAACATGGGAAATATCTTCTTCCATTCCAGCTTTTTCCCCTCCCTGTGCTGTTTGTCTTTCATGGAGGTGTTCTTTTCCATTTTTATTCTGGAGAAAGCCAATACC
>NZ_CEWDFQ010000155.1:0-7222 GCF_982438285.1 Acetatifactor sp.
GGATTACATAACGGATATGAAAGATTTTTTGGATAATCCGGATGAAATAGTAAGCTCAGGAAATAGAGAAATTGATAGTGTGTTAAATTATCAACTGTTAAAGGCTAAAAATACTCTAAAGCAAGTAAATGTAAAGGTATCTCTTCCAGAAGAAATTTCTCATTCTTTTGATGTGAATACAATTCTTGGAAATTTGTTGGAAAATGCTATAGAGGCGGCTAGTATGACGAAAGAACAGTCCTTGAAGGTGTTGATACAATATGAAAAGGAGGTTTTACATATTGCTGTTACCAATAGTTACAACGGAAATTTACTACAGGATAATGGTATGATACTTACAACAAAGAAAGATTTAAGCTATCACGGAATTGGTCTTAAGAATGTAAGGAAAATTGTAAAAAAATATAATGGCGACATGGAAATTATACCAAAAGATAAAGACTTTTGCGTTGAAATCATGTTGTATTTATAAAGAAGGGTGTTGCCTTACCTATGCGTTAGAGCAATATCCTTTTTTTGCCGAATTTTGACACGAAAATATGCTATTTATAACAAGATGCGGCACAAAAATTTTTTTTTGTTATAATACAAAGAAGAAAGGAGGGAAGCACAATGAAACATAAGAAAAAGACAAGATACAGAGCATGGGAAACTGCTTTAGCTGAAATTGCTAAGAAGACAGCTAGTCTGGAGGCTAATTCGGCATGTATAATTTGGTCATATCAGCCAGCACCACCTAATGAGTTGAAAAAGCTGCGCAAATTTTGAGACGGGTCAGGCTATTGACAAAGTATTTGTATAAGGCAGGAGCTGTTGCTGCAGAAGACATGGAAGTGGTGCAATATGGTTTGGAAACTTTTGTGGAGAATATGTTTGGGTTAGGCACTATAGTGTTTATAGGAGGATGTTTCGGACATTTACTTAGCAGTTTTATTTTATGGCTTCTTATATTTCCATTACGGAAATTTGCAGGCGGATTTCATGCAAAGACTAGAATAAATTGTACACTCTTATCCATTAGCATGTTACTTTTCACATTTGCTATTTTTATTGCAAAAGAGTGGTCCGTTTTTACATATTCAATGATTATGCTGGTGATGTTCGGGATTGTATATGTTATGGCACCTATAGATACCCCAAATAAACGATTAGATTGGAGAGAGTATCAAGTTTACCGCAGACAGACAAGAGGTATATTAGTTGTAGAAGGGGGATTGTTTGTCTTGGCAGTTGTGCTCAGAGTAGAGGTTCTATACACAGCAGTAGTAATGTGTTTCTTTATCGTGGCTGTATCGCTTGTTGCGGGAAAGATTGACAATCATGTGAAGAATATAAGAAATTAGGTTTAATTTGAATTGCAATTCTCATGGTTTATGTTTTCGGTTTTGGTATGAATAAAGGGTTATGTATGAAAAAGCTCATAATGTATATTGTGATTGTAATTGCTGCATTATGTATGACAGCGTGCGGCAATGACAGGCAGGATGTGGATGAAATTGTATATAGCATTGAATATGCCAGGGAAGAGGCTCTTGCGTTGCCAAGACAGGTCTTGGTCGGACAGAATGGCATATGGGTATTGACGGCGGAGAAAGAGAATTGTCTGCATCATATCAATGAAAATATGACTTCCGTAGAATGGAGGGAAAAAGAAGAGGAATATATTATTGCTCTGGCTGTGGGAGAAAATACGTTGTACCTTTGTGTCGGCAATGGAAAAGATGCACAAATCCGAAAAATGGGAAATGATTATCAATGGGAAGCGCTGACAGACATTTCTTCAGCAGATATGGGCAGCAATGTACAAGATATTTCTGCTTTCTGGGTGGATAGCGAAGAAAATTTGTACTTTGTAATGGGAAATAATATCGTTGCTCTGTATGATGAAGGAAAAGTAAGCAGTCTGAAGGGAGAAATAACCTGTGCAGCTTTTTTGGAGGAAAAGGAATCCGGAAAAGTCCAATGCCTAGCAGGCACTTATGAGGAAATAAAGTTGTCGGACATAGGAAAAGATGGAGTTGTTGAAAAATGGAGCATAAATTATCCTTGTAGACAAAATATTCAGGTTTTGTACAGTGATGATGCTCAGATTTGTTTGACGGCCGATAATAACCTACTGTGTATAGAAAGAGCTTCCGGCAGAATTTTGTCAGAAGCAAATCTTTTGAGAAGCGGGTTATCGTCTACAGAAATTTATGCCGGTTATATAGAAGAGCAAGGTCTGGAAAACGAAAGAATCCATCTATTTGTGAAAAGTGAAAATGGGAATTTGGAGCTTTACGATTTGGAGCGGCAGAAGTCGGTTAATTCAGAACAAAAAAACCAAATCGTTTATGGGACGTTTATGATAAACCATGTAATGCAGGAGCAAATTGTAAAATTCAACAGAGAGAATGAACAGTATTATGTGACGGTCAGGGTTTATGGAAATGGAGACATTGAAAGCGGGAAGCTGAAGCTGCAGGCAGAGCTGGCAGGAGGAGATGCTCCGGATATCATAGATTTGTATTTTTTCAATGATTATTATGCTTATGCAGAGCAAGGATATTTGCAGGATTTAACACCTTATTTGAATGAGAGCATGCACGGTGAGGAGATTCTGTGGAAAATAGTGGAAGCTTATCAGGTTGACAAAAAAACATATGCTTTGATACCCCATTATACATTGTCAGGGATAGTGATTTCTCCTGCGGATTCCCCCAAAATAGATGAATGGAATTTGCAGACGATGTTTGACTTAATTGAGGAAAATGCCGGTGAGAAAAATATTTTTGTGGATTCCTCTGCCAGCCAGATGTTGTCGTATGCTCTTTGGGGAATGAAGGAAGACTTCATCCAGCAGGATACAGGAAAGGCGAATTTTGCATGCGAGGAGTTTATGCAATTATTGCAGTACTGCAAGCAGTATGGAAATGAAGAAGTGCCTTTTCATCGTTCTGTATCCATGGAGGAAATGGCGGAGCAAACCTTATTTCTCAATATGACATTGTCCTCTCCATATGATTATATGACATTGTTTGGCAGTTATGGCCGCGATGTGAAAATATATGGTTATCCTACTGCCGAAGGACAAAGGTATATTGCCAATATGTCAGTGGATGCTTGCGGAATTTATGCAAAAAGTGAGAATAAGGAAGGGGCCTGGGAATTTTTGAAGACATTATTGGATTCTGATTACCAGGAGAAGGAGGGGGTCGGCTGGCCCATATGCGAAAATGCTTTTGAGGCTTCTTGGGAAAAGGCAAAAAACCAGAAAATTCGAATAAATAATGCAGATATAGATTCTGTAAAGGACAGTGAAATTGCTGTCTTTGAGGATATCATACAACACGGAGAATTTCAAAACGGTATATTGGATGCAAAAATAAGAAGCATCATATTAGAGGAGGCAGAAGTCTTTTTTCACGGGGACAAAAACGCAGAGGAGACTGCGCAAATCATACAAAGCAGGGTGCAGTTAATATTGGATGAATAGATTGTGGAAAGAGAAAAAATATGAGAAAAGTAAAAAAACTAATGGTGAGCTTTTTATCTGTTGTTATGCTATGCTGTAATATGATGTATGCAAATGCAGCAGAAATTAATGACCGAGCAGTTGAAAGCGCTAATGGAGATACTGTCATTGAAAGCTATTGGACGACGGATGCATATGGCGATTCTATGTATGTAATGTTTACGTATAATTATTCAGATGGAAATTCTGTATATAGGTCAGGATTTTCTCATACGACATCTGGTGGAAAAACTTGGAGTGAAAGTCTTAAAGACACTTATGCAGGAGATACTTTATATTCAACTGCAACTTTAACGTGTGTTTATTCTTTTAGCTGTAGTGCATGGTGCGATATTTACGGACAAACCGGACATTAGTTCAATATAAAATCATTCATCCAATATTATATATGGAGCTGACATTTCTGTCAGCTCCTTTTTCAGAGGTCATAATCATCTAATTGCCGCCACAATTGCCGTCGCTGTCTTAGGTCTGTTCATAGTATATATGTGAATGCCGCAAACGTCGTTTGCCTGCAGATCAAGAATCTGCCGGATAGCGTAGTCGATGCCTGCCTTGCGCATATCCTCCGGGTTGTCCCCGTAGGCGGCTACGATATCGGAAAGTGCCTTGGGGATGCTGGAGCCGGAGAGGGAAATGGTGGTGCCGATCTGCTTTGGCGTGGTGATGGGCATGATGCCTGCGCAGATAGGAAGGGTAATTCCCTTAGCGGCAGCTTTTTCCCGAAAGGCATAAAAAGCGTCGTTGTCAAAGAAAAGCTGTGTGATCAGAAATTCTGCGCCCGCCTCCTGTTTGCGCTTTAAATTCTGCAAATCAGATTCCATGCTGAAGCACTCGAAATGCTTTTCCGGATAGCAGGCGCCAGCCAGATGCAGATGGGAGTGCTTCTTTAAGAAGGCCATCATATCGTTTGCATGGGCGAAATCTCTGTTTTCAAATTGTTCGTCTGTCATATCCCTGGGACGATCCCCGCGAAGGGCAAGCACATGGCTTATGTTGTTTCGGGCAAGCTCTGCGCATACGCTGAGAAGATCCTCTTTTCGGCTGCCTACACAGGTCATATGAGCCAAAGCGTCAATATGCAGTGTGTTCTGGATGTAAGAGGCAATCTCCACTGTTTTTTTGGAGCGGCTTCCTCCGGCGCCGTAGGTAACGCTGATGAAATCGGGCTGCAGGCTTCCCAGAGCGTCCAAGACCTCAAAAGCCGCTTCAAATTCTCCGTCCTTTTTTGGGGGAAATACTTCAAAGGAGAGGGTCCTTTTTTGTTTGAATAAGTCGGTTATCATAAAATATGCTGTCCTTTCCGTAAATATTTATGTGCCGCTGCCGGCATGATATTTTCATATATTTCTTGATTTTGGAACAGGAATATCGTAACATGATGGTAAATGAATTTCAAGAAAGAAATGAGGACAATATGGAAAATCAGGGATTTCAGGGAACCAAGGATTATGTGGCCAGCGATGAGCTTATGGCAAGCGTAAATATAGCCATTGCGTTGAAAAAGCCCCTTCTGATCAAGGGAGAGCCGGGCACGGGAAAGACCATGCTGGCGGAGGCTGTGGCAAAGGCGCTGAGCAGGCGGCTGATCATCTGGAATATCAAGTCCACCACAAAAGCGCAGGAAGGCCTGTATGTGTACGACACCATACAGAGGCTCTACGACGGACAGTTCGGCGAGGAGGGTGTTGATGATATTGCAAAGTATATCAAGCTGGGCAAGCTGGGAGAAGCCTTTGACAGCGAGGAGCAGGTGGTGCTTCTGATCGATGAAATCGACAAGGCGGATCTGGAATTTCCCAATGACCTTCTCTGGGAGCTTGACCAGATGGAGTTTTATATTCACGAAACCAAAAGAACCGTAAAGGCGAAGCACCGTCCCATTGTAATCATCACCTCCAATGCGGAAAAGGAGCTGCCGGACGCCTTCCTGCGCCGCTGTATTTTTCACTACATCGATTTCCCCTCCAAGGAGCTTATGGAGGAGATCGTAAGGGTGCATTTCCCAGATGTGGAGGAGCATCTGCTTAAGAACGCCATGGAGGTGTTCTATGATATCAGGTCTATTCGGGATATCCGCAAAAAACCAAGCACCTCGGAATTGATTGACTGGGTCAATGCGCTTCAGATCGGCGGAATTTCTGCGGATACCATAAGGAGCGCGCTGCCCTTTGTGGGTGTGGTGGTAAAAAAGGACGAGGATCTGGAGCTTGTGAAGCATTCCGGCGTTTAACCGGGAGAAGGAAAGAGGAAGCCGATGTTTATAAACTTTTTTGAAAATCTGCGCTCCAAGGGGCTTAAGGTGACTTTAGGAGAATGGCTGACTTTGCAGGAGGCTCTGGACAAGGGGCTGTGCGGCAGCTCCCTTACGGGATTTTATTATGTGGCGCGCATGATTCTGGTAAAGAGCGAGACCGATTTCGACAAATTCGACATGGCCTTTGAGGAGTGCTTTAAGGCTGCGGAGCACGAGACTGAGGTGGGAGCGGAAATGCTCAGATGGCTGGACAAGTCCGATATGATGGAGCTTGCCCACGAGGAGGCCAGAAACCACTTAAACCAGATGGAGGATATCCAGGTGGACAAGGAGGACGTGGAGGAGAAATTCAGACAGCGCTTAAAGGATCAGGACAGCGAGCATAACGGCGGCAGCTTCTGGATCGGCACCATGGGAAAAACCTCCTTTGGAAATATGGGCGGCAATGTGGGCGGCGTCCGTGTAGGCGGAAAGACCGGCTATCAGTCTGCTTTTTCCGTAGTGGGCGCCAGAAAGTACAGGGATTTCAGGGACGACAGAGTGTTAGACAACAGGCAGTTTCAGATGGCTTTTAGAAAGCTCAGGCAGTTTTCCAGCCGGCTTGACATTCCGGAGACGGAGCTTGATATTGAGGGTACTGTGGACAAGACCTGCAATAACGGCGGCTGTCTGCAGATCGTCATGAAAAAGCCCAGGAAAAATGCGGTGAAGCTTCTGCTGCTCATGGACTCCGGGGGCACCATGATCCCCTTCAGCAGTCTTTTGAATGATCTGTTCCAGGCGGTGCATAAGTCCAATCATTACAAGGATGTAAAAACCTATTATTTTCACAACTGTATTTACAGCAAGCTCTATAAGACCCCGGAGTGTGAGAATGGGGACTGGGTGGATACAGAGTGGGTGTTCCGCAATGTGGACAGCGACTATAAGGTGATTATCGTAGGCGACGCGGCCATGGCGCCGGAGGAGCTTTATTCCGACACGGGCAATTACAGAGGGCCAAACGGAGGCCTGTCCGGCTATGAATGGCTGAAGCTGTTAAAGCGCAAATATAAAAAGGTAGTCTGGCTCAATCCCAAGATGGCGCCCGGGAAGGCTCCCTGGCGGGAGGCTGAGACCGCTATCAAGGAAACGTTTCCCATGTATAAGCTGACGGTGGACGGCCTGAACCAGGCCATGATAAAATTGATGGTAAATAAAGGAAGATAAAGGAGCAGAAAAAAATGACGGTATTTGAAGAATTGAAGGCGAGAGGGCTGCTGGCGCAGCTGACGGACGAGGAGGAAATCAAGGAGTTAATCAATAATGGAAAGGCTACCTTTTATATTGGCTTTGATCCTACGGCGGACAGCCTTCATGTGGGGCATTTTATGGCGCTGTGCCTGATGAAAAGGCTGCAGATGGCCGGAAATAAGCCCATTGCGCTTTTGGGAGGCGGTACGGGCATGATC
>NZ_CEWDFQ010000156.1:0-7182 GCF_982438285.1 Acetatifactor sp.
TGATAGCCTTGGAGCGGCTGGGATCCAGATTCAAAAACGCTCCTGTTTCCGTCTGCTTCACGCTTCCCATAATTTCCTGCTCCACCTTGGGGTCTAAGGTTGCCACGCTTGTGGTCTCGTTGGCCGGAAAATATTTGGTGGATATGGCCCGCTTTAAGCTCTGGCGCACATACTCTGTCAAAACATCCGTATCTCTGGTGGTAGGCGCATAATCCGCCAGCGTTTCCAGAATCGTAAGCAGATCCCTGATGGAAATGCCCTCCCGCAGCAGATTCTGAAGCACCTTTTGAATCTCCCCAAGACCCAGCGTTTTCGGCACAAGCTCCTCCACCAGGGAAGGATTGCTTTCCTTCAGGTTGTTTAACAGATTCTGCACATCCTGTCTGGTCAAAAGCTCCGCAATGTGCTGTCTGATAATCTCCGTCAGATGGGTGGCTATAATGGAAGGCGGGTCCACAACTGTATATCCCAGACTTTCCGCGCGTTCTCTCTGCCCCTCCGTAATCCAGATGGCAGGCAGGTGGAAGGAGGGCTCAAAGGTGGGAATCCCCGTGATTTCTTCCTCCACATAGCCCGGATTCATAGCCATATAGTGGTCAAAAAGGATTTCTCCCTCACTGACCTGTATTCCCTTAATCTTAATAATATATTGGTTTGGATTTAACTGAATGTTGTCCCTGAGTCGAATAATAGGCACAACAGTCCCCAGTTCCAGCGCAATCTGCCTTCTGATCATAACCACACGATCCAAAAGGTCGCCCCCCTGATTTACGTCCGCCAGCGGAATAATCCCGTAGCCAAATTCCAATTCAATGGGGTCCACCTGCAGCAGGCTGTTCACATTCTCCGGCTGGCGAATCTCCTCTGCAGCCGCCTCCTCAGTGTCTACCTCCTGCTCGATTCTGGCGGTCTCGATGGTACCTGCAATGCTTCTCCCTGCAATAATAAACACCAGTCCCAGACCCACAAACAAAATAGTGTTCAAATTGGTGGTAAAGCCTAATGCGATCAGCATCCCTCCCACCAGATAAAGAACCTTCGGAATACTGAAAAGCTGATTTATCAGAGTGCTTCCAAAATCCGCTTCCTTGCTTCCCTTGGTCACAAGAATACCTGTGGAGAGGGAAATTAACAGGGAAGGAATCTGGCTCACCAGACCGTCGCCTATGGTCAAAATAGCATATTTATCCAGAGCGGCCGTTATGTCCAGCCCCTCTCTTGTGACGCCCATGATGATACCGCCCACAATATTGATCACCGTAATAATAAGACCGGCAATGGCATCTCCCTTTACATACTTTACAGCACCGTCCATGGAGCCGAAAAAGCTTGCTTCTTCCTGAATTTTCTCACGTCTGCGCTTTGCCTCCGCATCCGTGATAGCCCCAGTGTTCAAATCCGCGTCAATAGCCATCTGCTTTCCGGGCATGGCGTCCAGGGTAAACCTGGCGGTTACCTCTGACACACGTTCCGAGCCCTTGTTGATCACAAGAAACTGTATCATGATCAGAATTACAAACACAATGACGCCGATGATCAGATTACCTCCGCCCACATACTCACCGAAGGTCTGCACCACGTTTCCCGCATCACCCTGTCCCAAAATCAATTTGGTGGAGGACACATTCAGCGCGATTCTGAAAATGGTAGTAAACAGGAGCATCGTGGGAAAATAAGACATATCCAGCACTTCCTTGCTGAACATGGCTCCAAACAATATCGTAAGCGCAATGGCAATATTCAATGCAAGAAGAATGTCCAAAAGCCATGTAGGAATGGAAACGATAAACATTAAAAAGGCAGCTATTATATATAAGGCAACGCCCATATCTGCTTTGTTCAGTTTCATGTATACACTTCCTTTCCTTTAAATTTTACCCTGCAGATGATATACGAAGGCCAGCACCTCTGCAACCGCCTGATACAGCTCCGGCGGCACCACTGCGCCCACATCCACATTTGCATAGAGCATACGGGCAAGGGGTTTATTCTCAACAATTTCTATCTTATTTTCCTTTGCCACTTCCTTGATGCGGGCGGCCAGATAATCCTCTCCCTTGGCGATTACCACCGGCGCATCCGCAACCTGGGGATCATACTTAATAGCCACCGCATAATGGGTAGGATTGGTGATAACCACATCTGCCTGGGGCAGATTCTGCATCATACGTCTCTGGGAAACCTCACGCATCTTCTGGCGGATTTTTCCCTTGACCTGAGGGTCTCCTTCCTGCTGCTTGTATTCTTCCTTGATCTCCTGCTTTGTCATCCGCATATCCATGGCAAATTTTATCTTTTGATAAGCGAAATCTGCAGCCGCCAAAACCAAATACACGATAGAAATACGGATTCCCAGATCCGTCACCGTCTCCGCTGCAAGCTGCAGCGCCTGCATAAGCGTCATGTCATACAGGGAAAACAAAAGCGGCCATTTATCCTGAAGATAGCTGTAGCAGATATAAACAATAAGACCAATCCGCAAAAGAGATTTTAGCAGCTCCATCACGGAATTCACGGAAAAAATCCGCCGAAAGCCCGACAGAGGGCTCATTCTGTTTAATTTAGGCTGTATGGGCTTCCCTGTGGGATGCCAGCCCACTTGTATGACATCGCTGAAAAAAGCCACCGCAACACCGATCAGCAGAATGGGCAGCATGATGATCACCGACTGCAGCATCATCTCCCGGAACACAATTCCCGTGTCTGTCTCCGGCATATAGCCATTCCAGAATGTTGCCGTCTCCGGAATTCGATTGTAAATATCAGAAAAAACCGAGAGAAACTGGGTGCCCATATTTCCCACCCAGAATTTTAAAACCAGAAAAAGCGCCAAAAGCCCCAAGCCATTTCCAACCTCACGGCTTCTGGCTACCTGCCCCTCCTTACGGGCATCGGTGAGCTTTTTCTCGGTGGCAGGCTCCGTTTTTTCTCCGCCCTGTCCCTCTTTTGCAAAGAATTGAAGGTTATATTCCAATAGCACTTGTCACACCTCTACATCATGCCGTTCACAAAGGATACAATCATCTTTTTCATCTCCTGAAAAATAAAATCAGCGGCGCCAGGCAGCATTGCGGCCGTAAAAAACATCACCGCAAGCCCCACCAGTATTTTCAGCTGAATTCCAACAGAAAACATATTCATCTGGGGAGACACCTTTGCCAAAACACCCAATATTGCATTCAGCAGAAGCACCACACAAAATACCGGCAGCACAATGCGAAAGCCGATCACGATATAATCGCTCAAAAAATCCGTCATGGACTGCACAAGAGAGTCCGAACGAAACACTGCTCCGTTCACCGGGATCAGCGTAAAGGTGTCCGCCAGCGCACCGAACAGATACCGGTACATTCCCGTGGCAATCAGGAGCATCATAAAAACATACTGATAAAAAACACCTGTTATGCTGGTGTTTTCCCTGGTGGCTGGGTCCATCAGCGTGGCCATGGAAAGTCCTGTCTCCATATCCACAATGGAACCCGCAAAGTTCACAACAGAAGTACAGATATTTGCGCCAAAGCCGATCAAAAGCCCGACGACAGCCTCCTTCATTATGATTACCGTGTATTCCAGCACAGAGTCATATGCCACTGCCTCCGCAGGGGTTAACACCCCATAAAGCAGCATGGATGAAAAAAAGCTGAGGCCGATTCTGACTCTCGCGGGCGTGCTGCTCATGCTGAAAAAAGGAGCAATGAACACAAAACAGGATACCCTGGTAAAAATCAGCAGAAAATATTCCAGATCATAAATGGAAAAAGAATAATCGATCATATCCCCTGCTCCCGTCTATTTATGTACATAAAGACTGAAGCTCGACCACAGCTGTGTGGCAAATTCCACCATAGTGCTCATCATCCAGTGTCCAAACAGCATCAGCGCCAAAAACACACAGACGATTTTGGGGACAAAGGTCAGGGTCTGCTCCTGTATGGAGGTTACCGTCTGAAAAATACTGATTATCAGGCCCACAATCAGGGAAACCAGCAAAACGGGCAGCGATACCAGGATAATCAAATATAAGGCATTGTTCGCCATTTCTGTAACTGCATCAACGGTCATCTAAAAATCCTTTCCACGACAGCCATCAGTAAAAGGTCTTTACCAGATTGCCTATTACCAGAGACCAGCCATCCGCCAAAACAAACAAAAGTATCTTAAAAGGCATGGAAATGGTGGTGGGCGGCAGCATCATCATACCCATACTCATGAGCGTGGAGGCCACCACCATGTCTATCACAATAAAGGGAATGTAAATCATAAAGCCAATCCAAAAAGCTGTTCTCAGCTCACTGACCATA
Source organism: Acetatifactor sp. (assembly GCF_982438285.1). Classification (NCBI taxonomy): domain Bacteria; kingdom Bacillati; phylum Bacillota; class Clostridia; order Lachnospirales; family Lachnospiraceae; genus Acetatifactor; species Acetatifactor sp. The sequence goes on from NZ_CEWDFQ010000156.1 coordinate 4,302, forward strand.
AAGCTTGGAACCAGCACGGAATTTGGTATATCCTCCAGAGAGGTGCCGTCCCACTCCTGCCCTGCAATGTCCATAAACAGCTCCACATCCTTCACCTGGGTCTGGCGGTACATAAATTCCCTCAGAGGCTCCATCCCCCGTTCAAAGGCTTCTTCCTGATCTATCTGGCCCTCCTCAAAAGGGACCACAGCCTCCTCATAAACAGTTGTTATGGTAGGCTCCATAATGAAAAAGGTAAGAATCAGGGACAACCCGATCAAAATCTGGTTGGGCGGCGCCGTCTGGGTATTTAACGCCGACCGGGTAAAGTGCATCACGATGATGATCCTGGTAAAGGAGGTCATCATAATGATAAGGGTGGGAGCCAAAGCAATCAGCGTCAGGATAATTAAAATTCTTAAAGCTCCATTGAGCTGTCCGTTCCCATCATTGTAGGTGATGCTTATGGTATTCCCTGTGTTCAGTGAATTCAATTCTTCGGGCGTCTGGGCCGTGCCGGGAGGATTGATAACAGTTGAATTTTCTGTTTCTCCCGTCAAGTGCTGCTGCGCCGCATGGGCCGTAATGGGTTGGTGAATACACAATATGCCTACCGTAATCAGCAGGCATACGAGCATCCATATTTTTTTTCCAGTCAACATTTGCTTCTTCATGCAATTATTCCTTTGGTTTCATTGCCTTTTCCAGCAAGGCCTTGAAGGGCTTCCCTGTTTCCTTTGGGCCGCTCTCCTTAAGCTGCTCCTTAGGCACTTCCCCAAGCAGCGTTACCGTATCCTTGCAGACCGCGATGGCAAGATATGTCTCTCCAATCCGCACAAGCTGGATATACTTGTTATTGCTGATACGGGTTGTCTCCAGAATTTCAATGTTGCAGGTCACATTCTGCTGCTTTTGGTAATTCGCAATCCACTTGGTGGTCAGCGCCGTTATGCCGAGCACCAAAACAAAAACTACCAGCACAGCAAGAAACTGCGCGTAGCTGTTTACATTCCCTGTCAACAGCACTGCCGTCAGCCCACTACTTTTTTAACGGCTTCAATCACGCGCTCTGCCTGAAAAGGCTTTACAATAAAATCCTTTGCACCGGCCTGAATGGACTCAATCACCATCGCCTGCTGTCCCATGGCGGAACACATAATAACCTTTGCGCCGGCATCCTGCTTTTTGATCTCCTTCAGCGCCTGAATACCATCCATCTCAGGCATAGTGATATCCATAAGCACAAGGTCGGGAGAAACCTCCTTATACTTCTCCACAGCCTTAATCCCGTTTTCCGCTTCTCCTGCGACATTGTAGCCGTTTTTCGTCAAAATGTCCTTAATCATCATCCTCATGAATGCCGCGTCATCACAAATCAAAATATTCTTTGCCATTTAACTATCCTCCTATTTGATAATTTCGGTTACTCTCACACCAAAGCTTTCTTCGATTACAACAACTTCTCCCTTTGCAACAAATTTGCCGTTCACCAAAACGTCTATAGGTTCGCCTGCAATACGGTCAAGCTCAATGATCGTGCCAGGCGCGAAATCAAGTATCTCGGAAATCGACTTAGTGGTACGTCCCAATTCAACTGTAACCTCAAGAGGGACATCCATGATCAGGCCGATATTTTCCTGGCCTGGAACACTATTTACATTGCTGGAAAAATTCTGAAACTGGGCCGGCTGAACATTGATATTCTGCTGATTCATCTGGGAAACCGCGCCTGCCTGATTCATTCCCATGGGTTGATTAAACCCGCCTGCATTCATGTTCATGCCCATCTGTCCCATGTTCATTTGGTTCATTCCAGTGGAATAAATTCCACTTTGATTCATGCCCATCTGGTTCATTCCCATGCCGCTGCCATTCATTGCCATCTGGCCCATTCCCATTTGTCCCATATTCATCTGGTTTGTTCCCATAGGACTCATTCCCATCTGGTTCATACCTGTTTGGTTCATGCCTGTTTGGTTCATACCCATGGGATTCATTTCCGTGGTATTCATTCCTGCAGGATTCATAGCTGTCATATTCGTTCCTGCAGCGGTCATTCCACTATCCATACTGTATCCTGCCTGGCTCTGCGGATTTTGTACCGAAGCTGCCTGCTGTGCATTCTTTTTAGGCTCCGACACAAGGGCATCTTCCAGCATCTCTCCCGTCTGGGTATTGAAAAAGGTTTCCACCACCTTGCGGGCAAACTCAATAGGATACAGCTGTATGATGGTGCTGTCCACCAAATCCTCAATCTGCATATGGAAAGCGATCTTGACAAAGGTGCCTCCCAAAAATGGCGAAATTTCCGCACCGTCTTTATATTCCGACAAATCTACCAAAGTGCTCTCCGGCGGGCTGATATCAATCACCGTCTGCAGCATCGTGGAAAGAGATGTGGCAGCGGAACCCATCATCTGATTCATAGCCTCAGAGATGGCGCTCAAATGCAGCTCACCCAGCTCACCGTCCGTATTGGTTCCGTCACCTCCCATCATCAGGTCGGCAATTACCTTTACGTCGTGCTCCTTCAGCACGAGAATATTCATGCCGTCAAGCCCCTTGGTATATTTAATCTGGATAAATACACATGGCTTTTCGTAATCCCCCAGCAGCGTATCCCATGTAGCCAGGGTAACCACCGGGGTAGTGATATTCACCTTTCTATTCACAAGAGAATACAGGGTGGTGGCAGAGGAGCCCATACTGATATTGGCAACCTCTCCAATAGCATCCTTTTGCACATCTGTCAGCAGCTCTCCCTCTCCTGAAGCTGTGCTGCCGGCTGTACTTTCATTGCTTATGTCTCCTGCCGCATCCCCTTTTGGCAGGTTTTCTGTACTGTCCAAATCACCTGCGCCGTCGGCAGATAAATCCATCCCATTTAACAGCGCACTTATCT
>NZ_CEWDFQ010000157.1:0-7144 GCF_982438285.1 Acetatifactor sp.
ATTTAGTTGTATTATGACCGGACAAAAGATACTATAGTAAGTAGAGAAGAGACGAAAGATGTGATAATTCTTGGTTTTCAGCAGTATAGAATTCTTGCTCTATTTTCTTCCAGCCTTTTTTATCCTGTATGGAATTACCCCCAAAAACATGAAAAATGTGACACTTCTGTCGGGAAGTCTTATTTTTTATGCGCTGGGAGAGCCCAGGCATCTGGTGCTTTTGATGCTTTCGGTGCTTTCTAACTATTTTGTGGGACTGCACTTACAGCCTGTGAAGGGAAATAGAAAGAGTAAAAATAGATTTCAAAAAAATTGGAAAAAGCTTCTTTTGATTGCGGCAATCGCAGGAAATGTGGGGTGCCTTGCGTTTTTCAAGGGCAGAACGGATCAGGCCGGACTGCCTCTGGGAATCAGCTTTTATACCTTTCAGATTCTGTCTTATTTGATTGACGTTTACCGCGGAGACATCAGGCGTGAGAGATCCTTTCTCAATTTGGCGGTGTATATCACCATGTTTCCGCAGCTGATTTCTGGCCCTATTGTAAGCTACGGGGAGCTGCGGCAGCCTATCAGGGAGAGGCAGATGACGGCGGAGAGCCTGCAGGAGGGTCTTAAGGTATTTACGGTAGGACTTGTCTGGAAGGTGCTTTTGGCCGACAGGATAGGGCTTTTGTGGAGAGAGGTGCAGGTGACAGGCTTTGAAAGTATTTCAACGCCTTTGGCCTGGCTGGCGGCCCTTGCCTATTCTATGGAGATTTATTTTGATTTTTACGGTTACTCTCTGATGGCAATCGGACTGGGGAGGATAATGGGCTTTCGACTCCCTGAAAATTTCAAGCATCCCTACATGGCCCGCAGTGTCAGGGACTTTTACAGAAGATGGCATATAACGCTGGGAAGCTGGTTCCGTAAGTACGTGTATATTCCCCTGGGAGGCAACAGAAGGGGAATGACAAGAACTGTGCTGAATCTTCTGGCCGTCTGGATGCTGACTTCTCTGTGGCATGGCAGTACGGTCAACTTTTTTATATGGGGCGGAAGCTTATGGTTTTTGATCGTTCTGGAACGACTGCTTGCGAAAACGGGAGTTGGGAAACGGCTTAAGGTGATTCCCCATCTGTATCTGTGGATCGTAATCCCTATTACATGGATGTGCTTTGCCATCACTGATGTTTCCCAGCTGCAGACCTATCTGGGAAGGATGTTCGGCTTGGTGGAAGCCATCAATGTGCGGGCAGGTGACTGGGAGAAGGCTCTTACAAATTACTGGCCCCTTTTTGCGGCGGCCCTGCTTTCCTGCACACCCGCAATACAGAAGCTTTACCGCAGGTGGAAGGACACCATTCCCGGAATGCTTATTCTTGCGGCCCTGTTCTGGATTTGTGTGTGGCGGATTGCGGTAGAGGGAGAGAATCCTTTTATGTATTTCCGCTTTTAACGGGGAATTTCGGAGGAAATTGGAAAAAGAAAAAGACTGACGGCTTGAGGTGATTGCTTGAAAAAGATTCAAAAATATACTTTTTTGGTGATGCTTTTCGTGTTTGGGGCGGTGTATTTGACCTTTTGGGACAACTGGCAGGTTTATGCGAAGCCTCTTTGGCAGATGAGAAGCTGGTATCAGGAGACTATGGCAGGAGGGGAGGAAACTGTGAGCGCAGGAGACGCGAAGGAGGAAGGCTTTGGCAGCATTTCTGGCTCCGACAGCGTCTCCGGCGCTGACAGTGTTTCCGGTTCTGACAATGCTGACGATTCCTTACAGGAAGAAAGTCTGGCTCCTGCCACTGGAGAGGGAGATGGGACGGAGAATTTGACTGGACAGGGTGACCAAAATGGTCAATCACAGGAGCCGCCCCAGCCCATTGTTTCCCGCAGGCCGGAGGATGTGGAATATCGGACTGTGGAGGACGACTATTTTAAGGATGCGCTTTTCATAGGAGATTCTCGGACTGTGGGACTGTATGACTATGGCGGACTGGAGGATACGGCGACCTTTTACGCGTCCACTGGACTGACCATATATAAGCTTTTGGATGCGGAGATTGTTACGGTTCCCGGACAGAAGGAGAAGCTGACTGTGGAGGAAGCGTTACAACAAAATTCCTTCTCGAAAATTTATTTGATGATTGGCATCAACGAGATGGGAACGGGCACCGTGGAAACCTTTATGGAACAATATAAAGAGGTGGTAAACCGCATTCAAGAGCTGCAGCCTAACGCCATTATTTATTTACAGGGCATCATGAAAGTGACCGCAGAGCGTTCCAGCCAGGGAGATTACATCACAAATGAGGGAATCGAGGCCCGCAATACAGAGATAGAAAAGCTTGCGGATTATGTGAAGGTATACTATCTTGACGTAAATCCTCTTATCTGCGACGAGACAGGGGGCATGAATCCCGATTATACCTTCGACGGCGTGCATTTAAAGGCACAGTATGTAACTATCTGGAAGGACTTTTTAAAATCCCATGCACTGTAAGGGAAAATGGGAAAGGGAATATAGAAATCCACCGGGGAATACAATAGAGAAAAGCCAAGGGCTTTTGAAAAATGGAACAGATGCCTTATGTGCAGAAGAAAGGACAGAGCCAGTGAATCAAAAGATTGTGGATATGCACTGTGACACAGTGGCTGAGATTTTTGAAAGGGAGAGAAAGGGGGAAAAGACTGGACTTAGAGAAAACGGCCTGCAGCTTGACTTGCAGCGCATGGAGAAAAGCGGATATCTGCTCCAGAATTTTGCCCTGTTTGTGGATCGGGGGGAGTGTAAAGATCCTTGGGAGAGGGTCTGTGCTCTTTATGAACTTTACGCAAGAGAGCTTTCCTGCAATGAGGAAAAAATTGCTCCTGTGCTCTGCTATGAGGATATTTTAAAAAATGAAAGGGCGGGAAAGCTGTCAGGGCTCCTGACAGTGGAGGAAGGCGCTGTGTGCGGGGGAGAAGCGCAAAAGCTGCAAAAGCTGTACCACATGGGGGTCCGCATGATGACGCTTACCTGGAATTATCCCAATGAGCTGGGGTACCCAAATAGAAACGGCCGCCCGGAAAAGGAAAAAGGGCTTACCGAAAGGGGAAGAGAGTTTGTATTTTGGATGGAGCGCCTGGGGATAATTGTAGATGTGTCCCATTTGTCCGACAAGGGATTTTTTGATGTGCTGGAATGCGCAAAAAAGCCTTTTGTGGCAAGCCACTCCAATGCCAGGGCAGTCTGCCCCTGTGCCAGGAATCTGACAGATTCCATGATACGCAGTCTGGGAGAGAGGGGCGGTGTGACAGGGCTGAATTACTGTGTGGACTTTCTTATGGGGGAGAAGTCCGCACCCATGCAAAAGGAAGCGCGCATACAGGCCATTTTAAATGCTGCCGTGAATCACGCCAAACATATTGTGGATGTGGGCGGCATAGAGGTACTGGGACTTGGCAGCGACTTTGACGGTATCGATGTCAACGAAGCGCTGCCTGGAGCACAGAGCGTGGAACGGCTCTGGGATGCCCTCCATGGGGCGGGCTTTACCCAGTCCCAGCTGGATGGGATATTTTTTGAAAACGTGCTTCGGGTATACCGGGAAATTTTAAAATAAAGCGGACAAGGAGAGCCTTTTTATGGCGTTTTTATTGATTTTCTGGAAGCCTTGAGATACACTGAAATTGGATATTTTGCATTTTGGCATAGATGCCAAAGCCTGTGGGGGCAACAGGAGGCTGCTTTGTGAGATGGGGAAAGGAAAAGGGGATGGACGTTAACACATTGTCTGCCGATGCTGTGGATATAGCAGGAAGCAAGGCAAAATATGACACGGAGGTGAAACGCCTTTTAAGTGATAAACAGATACTGGCCAGGATTCTAAAGGAAACGGTCAGTGAATTTTCAGGATATTCTATTAGGCAGATATTGGAAGGCATTGAAGGAGAACCGGAAATCTCTACAGCTTCTGTTATACCTGGAAGAACCAATATGCCCTTTGTTGGAGGAATGACTCAGGAGGACAAGGTGGCCAACGAAGGCCAGGTGACTTTTGACATACGCTTTCATGCGGTTACGCCGGGGATGGAGCAGGTAAAGCTGATCATCAATGTGGAAGCGCAGAAGAGCTTTACACCAGGCTATGACATTGTAACCCGTGCAGTCTATTACTGTGCAAGACTGCTGTCCTCACAGATGGGAGTGGAATTCACGCCAAAGTCCTATGACGGAATTAAGAAAGTATATTCTATCTGGATTTGCTTTGACGTGCCGGAGTATGCGGAGAATACCATTACAGAATATAAAATACAGCCAAACTCTTTATATGGGGATTTTCAGGGAAAGGTGCGGTATGATTTGTTTTCGGCAGTGATGGTATGCCTTGGGAAAAAAGAGGGTTTATCTGCAGGAAGCAGTCTGCATAGGCTGCTGGCGGCAGTTTTTTCTGAAAAACTGGACACAGAGGCTAAAAAGGCTGTGCTGGAGGAGCAGTACGGCATACAGATGACAGAAAGGATAGAAAGGAGCCTGGCTGGTATGTGTAATTTAAGTGACCTTATTTATGACCGGGGTTTAGAACAAGGTTTAGAACAAGGCCTGGAACAAGGAAGAAAAAAGATGCTGCAGATGTTTTTGGAAAAAGGCGGGACTGAGGAGGAGGCAAAACGCTTGTTTGAAGCCACCAGGGAAGAGCTGGAGGAAGCAAGACTGCAGAATGCGTAACAGGCTAACATTTCAGCTCGCGCCATTCGCAAAGCCGCGCCAAGGCGATTTTTCTCTGCTGCGCAGCTGCCTTTGCTCATTATCGGGCGCTCCGCTCATAAGCTGTACAACAAGCAACTTCATGCAAGCATGATTTGCCTGTCATACAGCTTATGGCTGAACTGTTACATAAAATGCTGCAAAACCTTATTTTTTAGTTGACAGAAATAGATTCATTTTATATAATACCTATAATTTCATATTCAAGCGATTTGATTAAGAAAAGCAATGACAAGAAGAAGTAGCACAAAGGGAAACAAACAGAAAGCAGCCGGTTGATGAGAGGCGCATGGGAAGCTTTGTGCGAATACATCTTTGAGCTTCGCACCGAATTCCTGCCATACAGATAAGGCAGAGACAGTAGGCTGCGACGGTCCTGCACCCGTTAACGTGCTAGAGTATAAGCCTATGGGCCGTACTCGAAGAGGTAGGCAGCGCGAGCTGTCTATAAACATTAGGTGGTAACGCGAGACCTGCTCTCGTCCTTTTGAAGGACGAGAGCTTTTTTTGCGCGAATGAGCAGAGTCAGGTTTGCCCAAAGGGCTCTGCCGTGCTTGCACGGGCAGAGCCCTTTGGGCAAACCTGACGAGCAACGCGAGCTCGGAATGCGCAGCATTACGAGCCTGCTCATGAGAAGGAAGGAAAAGGAAAGCTGCCGTGCTTGCACGGGCAGAGCCCTTTGGGCAAACCTGACGAGCAACGCGAGCTCGGAATGCAAAGCATTACGAGCCTGCTCATGGCTGCGCTGGCATTGATTGTCTTAATCCGCCGGATATGAAAAAACCATAGGAAAGGAAAAGGAAAAAAATGACAATCAATGAACAGGTAAAGCATCAGATGCAGGTAATCAAGAAAGGAGCAAAGCAGCTAGTGGGCGAGGAAGCCCTTGCTGCCAAAATTGAGAAGAGTATTTTGACGGGAAAGCCCCTTACCGTAAAATTCGGCATGGACCCCAGCGCTCCTGACATCCACCTGGGGCATGCGGTGCTGCTTCGCAAGTTAAAGCAGCTTCAGGATATGGGCCACAGTATCGTTGTGGTGATCGGGGATTTTACAGGAAAAATCGGAGATCCCACGGGGAAAAGCAAGGGCAGGAAAGCTATGACGGACAGGGAAATTCTGCAAAATGCCCAGACCTATCAGGAACAGATTTTCCGAATTCTGGATCGGGACAAAACCCAGATGCGCTTTAACGGGGAATGGCTGGAGCTGCTTGGCCTGGAACAGGTGCTGCGGCTGGCCTCTACTATCACCGTGTCCAGAATGCTGGAGAGGGAGGATTTTAAGAACCGTTTTCAAAGCAACACGCCCATCGGTCTGCACGAATTTTTCTATCCGCTGATGCAGGCGTTTGATTCCGTGGAGCTGGAGGCAGACCTTGAGCTTGGAGGAACGGATCAGACCTTCAATCTATTGATGGGGAGAGCGCTTCAGAAGGAAATGGGAATGGAACCACAGGCGGCCTTGTTTATGCCCATACTGGAAGGCATTGACGGAGTGGAAAAGATGAGCAAGAGCCTGGGCAACTACATTGGAATTGATGAGGACGCCAGGGTGATGTTTCAGAAGGTGATGCAGATACCGGATCATAGGATCATAAAATACTTTGAGCTGGCTGCGGACATTCTGCCCGAAGAGCTTCAAAAAATCAAGGAACAGCTGGCGGATGGCACAAATCCCAGGGACAGCAAAAGACTGCTTGCAAGAACCATAACACGGCTCTACCACAGTGAAGAGGATACCATGGAGGCGGAGCAGTTTTTTACGGAGGCCTTTGTGCAAAGGAAGGTGCCTCAAAGACCGGACACGCTGCAGGTGGTGATGGATCAGGGCACTTTGTACGACTGCCTCCGCCCTCTGGTGCAGGCCCGGGTGATTCACAGTGGAAATGAATTTAAAAGGCTGCTGAGCCAGGGCGGCGTACAAAAAAATGGACAGCCCGTGGAAAAGCTGGAGGAGGGCATACGGACAGGGGATGTGCTCAAGGTGGGCAAGGGGAAATTTGTACGGCTGGAGCTGGTGTAAACAAATAGGAGAGGAAAAATACTGTGTCCAAAAGCAGTGCAGGATCAGCTACAGGAAAAGTGGTTTTAAAAACCATTTCATGTTGAATTGTTCTATGAAAAGTGGTATCCTATGCTTTATGAAGCAAAATGATCGGAAAGGTGAATCTGCAGTATGAGTGAAGCGTACCACATTGTAAGTGACGGCTCCTGTGATCTGCCGCCTGCGCTTGTAAGGGAAATCGGGGTAACGGTGGTTCCCTTTTATGTGTCCTTTGGGGACGAGAATTATCAAAAGGAGATATTGGAGATCGGGATAAGAGAATTTTATCAGAAAATGGTGGACAATCCCAAGATATATCCAAAATCCTCCATGCCCTCTGTGCAGGACTATGTGGAGGTGTTTGAGCCTTTT
>NZ_CEWDFQ010000158.1:0-7143 GCF_982438285.1 Acetatifactor sp.
GTACAGAGACAATACCAAGGTGATACAGATAGGGGACAGAAAGATCGGCGGGGGAAATCCCATATTGATTCAGTCCATGACAAATACAAAAACCCAGGATGTGGAGGCCACTGTGGCGCAGATTTTAAGCCTTGAGGCGGCGGGCTGCGAGATCATCCGCTGTACTGTGCCTGACATGGAGGCGGCAAAAGCCCTTTTGGAGATAAAAAAGCGGATACACATCCCCCTGGTGGCGGACATTCATTTTGATTACCGGCTGGCTGTTGCCGCCATGGAAAACGGCGCAGACAAAATACGCATCAATCCGGGAAATATCGGCGCCCCTGACAGGGTGCGGGCTGTGGTGGAGACGGCGAAGGAACGCAACATTCCCATCCGGGTGGGGGTAAACAGCGGTTCCCTGGAAAAACCTCTTCTGGAAAAATATGGAGGGGTAACGGCCCAGGCTATTGTGGAGAGCGCCCTTGACAAGGTGCACATGATAGAGGATATGGGCTATGATAATCTGGTAATCAGCATTAAGTCCTCTGACGTGCTGATGTGCGTAAAGGCCCATGAGCTGCTTGCGGGAAAGACCGCTTATCCGCTCCATGTGGGCATTACAGAAGCAGGCACGGTGCAGAGCGGCAATATCAAATCTGCGGTGGGGCTTGGTATTATTCTCTATCAGGGAATCGGAGATACCATACGGGTTTCCCTGACGGGAAATCCGGTGGAGGAGATCAAGTCGGCCAGATTGATTTTGCGTACCCTGGGTCTTAGAAAGGGTGGGATTGAGGTGGTTTCCTGCCCTACCTGCGGAAGAACCCAGATTGACCTGATCGGACTGGCACAAAAGGTGGAAAGACTGGTGGAGGACTATCCCCTTGATATCAAGGTGGCTGTGATGGGATGCGTGGTAAACGGTCCCGGGGAGGCCAGGGAAGCAGATATTGGAATCGCCGGAGGCATAGGCGAGGGACTTTTAATCAAAAAGGGGGAAATTGTCCGCAAGGTGAAGGAGGAACAGCTGCTTGCGGCATTAAAGGAAGAACTGGATAACTGGAATTAGGTGAAACAATATGGGTAAACCGTTTTTTGAAGTATTTCCAACGCTGAAGCTGAAACCGGATGTGCAGGATATTATGGAGCAGACCAGCGTGGAGAAAATCTCTTCAACTAAAAGCAGGGATTTTCTGAGAGTGTATTTATTCAGTACCAGACTGATCGTAAAGGATCATATCTGGGAGGCGGAGAATCAGATTAAGAGGCAGCTTTTTCCCAATAGAAACATGACGGTGAAAATATACGAGAGGTTTTCCCTGTCGGCTCAGTATGATCCGGAGAAGCTTTTGGACATTTATAGAGAAAGTATTCTGGCGGAGCTTAGGGAGTACAGTCATGTGGAATATAGTGCCTTTAAGACGGCGGATATTACCTTTCCGTCAAAGGATAGGGTGCTTTTGACCCTGGAGGACTCTGTCCTGATCAGAAGCAAGGAGGAAGAGCTTGTCAGAATATTGGAAAAGGTTCTGGTGGAACGCTGTGGCTTTCAGGTAATGGTGCAGACAGATTACAAGGAAGGACAGACAGGGAAATATGCTGAGGATGACAGACGCAGAATCCAGATGAAGGTGGACGAAATCTGCCGCAGGGTAAAGGCGGGCACGGCCGGCGGGCAGGACTCTGAGGTTCATGGAACGGCTGGCGCGGCACGTTCTCCTGGCGGGCCTGGGAAGGCTGATTTTGGCGGCAGGGGGCAGAAAGAGGCCGGTATGGCGGGCCGGAGGGAGGCGCAGACGCCCACGGCACAAAAGAGTCCGGAAAAGGGACGGGGAGAATGGAAAAAGGGAGAATTCAGGCGGGGAGGCGACTATGGAAGGAGCGTCAGACGCTCTGATAATCCTGACGTGCTCTACGGAAGGGACTTTGAGGAGGAGCCCGTAAAGATAGAGGAAATCATCGGAGAAATCGGGGAGGTGGTCATCCGGGGCAAAATCCTTACCCTGGACAAGCGGGAAATCAGGAATGAAAAGACAATCATCATCTTTGATGTAACCGATTTTACGGACACCATAACCGTGAAGATGTTCGCAGGCAATGACCAGGCAGAGGAGATCACGAAGGGACTTAAGCCCGGCGCTTTCATCAAGGTGAAGGGCATCAGCATGGTGGACAAATTTGATCATGAGCTGACCATAGGCTCCGTGGCCGGAATCAAGAAAATTCCGGATTTTATCACAAGCAGGACGGATACCGCACCGGTGAAGCGCGTGGAGCTGCACTGCCATACTAAGATGAGCGATATGGACGGCGTGTCAGAGGCCAAGGACATCGTAAAACGGGCCTATCAGTGGGGACATAGGGCCATTGCCATCACAGATCATGGGGTGGTGCAGAGCTTCACCGACGCCAATCATGTGTGGGAGGATTTGTGGAAGGCGGAGAAGGCAAAGCGCAGGGAGGCCGGGGAAGAAAATCCGGACAAGCAGGATTTCTTTAAAATTATTTATGGCATGGAAGCTTATCTGGTGGATGACCTGAGGGAAATTGTGACAGGCGAAAGAGGACAGAGCCTTTCGGATGACTTTGTGGTATTTGACATAGAGACCACGGGATTTTCGCCGGTGAATAACCGTATTATTGAGATCGGTGCGGTGAAGGTGTCAGGGGGCGAAATTGTGGACCGTTATTCCACCTTTGTGAATCCTAAGACGCCCATACCCTTTGAGATAGAAAAGCTGACGGGGATCAGAGACGATATGGTACTGGACGCTCCTGAAATAGAGGAGGTTTTACCGGAATTTCTGCATTTTTGTCAGGGCTGTATTCTGGTGGCCCATAATGCGGGCTTTGATATGAGCTTTATCATGGAAAACGCCAGAAGGCTGGGATATCCCACGGAATATACCTATGTGGATACCGTGGGCATTGCCAGGGTGCTTTTGCCCCATCAGGCCAAGCATACCCTGGATGCGGTGGCGAAAACTCTGGGAATATCCCTGGAAAACCATCACCGTGCGGTGGACGATGCGGAGGCAACAGCCCATATTTTTGTGCGGTTTATCAAGATGCTTGCAAAGGAAGAGGTGTATACTCTGGCGCAGGTGAATGCGCTGGGAGCTGCCAGCGTGGATATGGTAAAGAAGCTCCCTTCTTATCATGCCATTATTCTGGCAAAAAATGATCTGGGAAGAATCAATCTCTATCGTTTGGTGTCCGAGTCCCATTTGACTTATTTCAACAAACGTCCCAGAGTGCCAAAAAGCCTGGTGATGAAATACAGAGAGGGACTGCTCCTTGGCAGCGCCTGCGAGGCAGGAGAGCTTTACAGGGCGCTTTTGGATGGGCAGTCCGACGCCCAGATCGCAAGGCTGGTTAACTTTTATGATTATCTGGAAATACAGCCCTGCGGCAACAATCGTTTTATGATCGCCTCAGAAAAGGTGAGAAATGTCAATTCCGTGGAGGATATTCAGAATATCAACCGCAGGATCGTGGAGCTGGGAGAGCAGTTTCATAAGCCTGTGGCGGCTACCTGCGACGTGCATTTCCTGGATCCAGAGGATGAGGTCTACCGCAGAATCATCATGGCCGGAAAGGGCTTTGAGGATGCGGACGAGCAGGCCCCCCTTTATCTGCACACCACAGAGGAAATGCTGGAGGAATTTGCTTATCTGGGCAGCGATAAGGCAAAGGAGGTGGTGATCACCAACACCAATCTGATCGCAGACATGATAGAGACCATCTCGCCTGTGCGGCCGGATAAATGTCCTCCGGTGATTCCAGACAGTGATAAGACGCTGACGGAAATCTGCTACAATAAAGCCCACGAGATTTACGGCCCAGACCTTCCCAAAATCGTGGAGGAGCGGCTGGAAAAGGAGCTGCATTCCATCATCAACAATGGCTTTGCGGTGATGTATATTATCGCCCAGAAGCTGGTATGGAAGTCTGTGGAGGATGGGTATCTGGTGGGCTCCAGAGGCTCCGTAGGAAGCTCCTTTGTGGCTACTATGTCGGGGATCACCGAGGTCAATCCCTTAAGCCCCCATTATTATTGCAGCAAATGCCACTATGTGGATTTTGACGGGGAGGATGTAAAGGCTTATGCGGGCAAGGCAGGCATTGATATGCCGGACAAGCTGTGCCCTGTCTGCGGAGAAAAGCTCAACAAGGACGGCTTTGACATCCCCTTTGAGACCTTTTTGGGCTTTAAGGGAGACAAGGAGCCGGATATTGATTTGAATTTCTCCGGAGAGTACCAGTCCAAGGCCCACAAGTATACGGAGGTTATTTTTGGCGCGGGACAGACCTTCCGAGCGGGCACCATTGCAACGCTGGCAGACAAAACGGCTTTCGGATATGTGAAAAATTATTATGAGGAGCGGGGCGTTCACAAGCGGACCTGTGAAATCAACCGTATCACCGCAGGCTGTACGGGCGTAAGGCGAAGCACCGGACAGCATCCCGGCGGTATTGTGGTGCTTCCCCTGGGACAGGATATCAATTCCTTTACCCCGGTTCAGCACCCGGCGAACGATATGACCACCGACACCATTACCACCCATTTTGACTATCACTCCATTGACCACAATCTGTTAAAGCTGGATATTCTGGGACATGATGATCCTACGATGATTCGCATGCTTCAGGATTTGACCCAAAAGGACCCTACCACCATACCCCTGGACGATCCTAAGGTAATGTCCCTGTTTCAGAATACGGATGCCCTGGGCATTACACCGGATCAGATCGGAGGGTGTAAGCTGGGGGCTCTTGGAATACCGGAATTTGGTACGGACTTTGCCATGCAGATGCTGATCGACGCAAAGCCCCAGTCCTTTTCGGACCTGGTGCGGATTGCCGGTCTGGCACATGGAACGGATGTGTGGCTTGGAAATGCCCAGACACTGATTTTGGAAGGAACGGCAACCATTGCAACGGCCATCTGTACCCGTGACGACATTATGCTTTATCTGATTCAAATGGGAGTGGAACCCAGTCTGTCCTTTACCATCATGGAGAGCGTCCGCAAGGGAAAGGGTCTGAAGGAGGAGTGGATTGCGGCCATGAAGGAGAAGAATGTGCCGGACTGGTACATAGAATCCTGCAAAAAAATCAAATATATGTTTCCTAAGGCCCACGCGGCTGCTTATGTTATGATGGCCTGGCGTATTGCCTACTGTAAGATATATTATCCGCTGGCTTATTACGGCGCATTTTTCAGCATCCGGGCCAAGGCCTTTTCCTATGAGATTATGTGCCAGGGCCAGAGGCATTTGGAAAGCATTATGGCGGACTATAAAAAACGGAGTGACAGTCTGTCCAACAAGGAGAAGGATGCTTATGGTGACATGCGGGTGGTGCAGGAAATGTATGCAAGAGGCTATGAATTTGTGCCCATCGATATTTTCAGGGCAAAATCCCGGGCCTTTCAGATTGTGGACGGGAAGCTGATGCCTTCCTTAAACAGTATCGACGGACTGGGGGAGAAGGCGGCAGATGCCATTGTGGAGGCGGCAAAGGATGGCCCTTTCCTGTCTAAGGATGATTTCAGGCAGCGCACCAAGGTTTCCAAAACGGTTATTGATTTGATGGATTCCCTGAATCTTTTGGGGGACCTGCCGGAATCCAACCAGATCAGTATTTTTGACTTTGTATGACAGGCAGGCGGAAAAAGCGCTTCAAAAAAAATTGTAGAAATTTTTAAAAAAATACTTGCAATTTTTCCGGAGATGTATTATGATAAGCAAGTACCGCTGATACAGCAAAAAGAGCGGTATTTGCAGATGGCTGATTGGTCAAGCGGTCAAGACGCCGCCCTCTCACGGCGGAAACAGGGGTTCGATTCCCCTATCAGCTGCTTGTTCTTTAGAAGAACAGCCCAACCCGAAAAGTGCTGGAAACCTTGGTGAATACTGAGTTTCAGCGCTTTTTTATTTCGAAAAAATATTTGCAAAAATGCGATTGCTAAACGATGAGGTATTCAAAAAGGTATTCTAACATATGTTCGAGTAAAAAATACACAGGAAAGGAGAACCCTGTGCAAGTGCTGCTAAAGATAAATCGACCACAAATTGGTTTATTTTTTTGCAAATATTCTTTAAAAAATCCCAGTAAATGATTTTGAGACGATTGGCAAAGTGTATATTTTAAGCAGATAGGGCAGGAGAATAACAGAGGTTTGTGCGTCATGGCATAAAAGCCTTTGTGGGAGCTCTGAATGGCTCTATTTTTGATTTTGTGGCTTTTGGCGATAAAAATACCAATAGAACATAAAGACGGCTTAAATTTGATTTTGCGGGGTCAACATATATTTGTCAAGGTGCACACGAAGAGGGGCAGGCTTACCACCCCCGCTTTTTCGCATATGCCATTAAAATACTTTTTACAGCCGCCTTTGCCGCTTCGATCTTTGATACATCCGGCATTTTATCCAGCTCCCGGATAAGAACAACCTGCCCCCATTTGATTTCGGGAGACCAATGCCGCCGCACGTCTGATAACTTTTCAAAATTTCTAATGAAACAGCCGTCTTTGTCGCAGGCGGAGTATTTAAAGCCGTTTATGCCGCGCCTGACCTTGATTATAGTTGGATGTCTGCTCATGTGTTCGCCTCCTTATCATTATCATTTATTTGGAAATCCACTTGCAGGTCGTGAGCCTCGCCGGCTGTATCGGACAAGCGGAGATTTTAAAAGCCGCCGGTAGTGGTCCGGCGTGTATCCTCTGCGGCGGCTGCATTAAAGCCTGAATGTTGCAGTTGAATAAGTCCTCCCGTAAGACACAGGGCACCCGATGCTTTCCAAAAATATTTCCGCGTTGTATGAGGAATCATCAAGTCCAAGACGCACATGGCCATTCTGGAGAAGCCGCAGAAGCGCTTTAGCTTCGTAATACATTCCATGCCTAGTGAATTCTATGTGCTTTTCCATTATCCTGTATTTTCTGATGTTTCTCTTTATCATTTTTTACCTCCATCATCTGACATAAAAATATTGTAAAACTTTTTAATGCCCCCCTTGCCATTCATTCCGGCATTCCGCCGTCTTTTCTATTTTCGGAGAGGAACCAGATATACAGTGCTCTCATCTCAGAATTTGTGAGGATTTTCATTTAATTTTTCCAGGGCGCATCTTGTCATTTCTATACCTCCATTCC
>NZ_CEWDFQ010000159.1:0-7019 GCF_982438285.1 Acetatifactor sp.
CGGTAAGCCCGGGCAGATTCATACATTCAAACAGAAGATTGGTTCCAAAGGGAATTTCCTCCCCCTCCAGATAATAGCTGACCACCTGAGCGTTTCCCTGGGAAAAATGCCTCCCCTCGTAAAATTCGGCATAGCTTGGTATATTGGATTTAGGCACCATTCCCAGAATGGCTCCGTCCTGCAGCACCGCAGCCACATTATAAAGCCTGCCGTCCCTTTCCAGGGGAAGCCCCACCGTCACAAGAGCGTCCTTTCCCTCTGTGGCATTCGCAATCAAAAGAAGCTGTCTCTTGGCCTCCTCCAACAGCTTTTGCTGTAAAAACAAGTCGCCGCAGGTGTATCCGGTAAGACACAGTTCAGGAAACACAATGATCCTGGCCCCATGCTCCCAGGCCTCCTCCAGCTTTTCCAAAATTACCTGGGCATTATACGACGGGTCCGCCACCCTGATCTTAGGAGTGACCGCCGCCGTCTTGATAAATCCCTGTTGCATGCCTTTTCCCCTCCTCTCAGCGAGCCCTTTCATACAGCCGCTTTAACTCCTCTACGCTAAAGCAGTAATTTCGATTGCAGAAATGGCAGTTGACCTCTATTTCTTTTCCTTCCTCAATCATGTCCTTAAGCTCCTCTTTTCCGATGCTGATCAAAGCCTTTTCCACACGCTCTTTGCTGCAGCTGCACACAAACGCTGTGGGAATGGTATCTGTGATCTCCATGTTTAATCCCGCAAGAAGCTGTCCGAGAATCTGTTCTGGGGTATTTCCTGCCTCCAAAAGAGCGGTCACTGATGTGATGCAGCTCAGATTCTCTTCCAGTCTGCTGATCACTCCTTCCTCTGCAAAGGGCATCAGCTGCACGATAAAGCCGCCCGCCTGCTTCACAGTGTTGTCTCTCTCCATCAGCACACCCAGCCCCACGCTGGAGGGCACCTGCTCGGAGGCTGCAAAATAATAGGTCAAATCCTCCGCAATCTCGCCCGTCTGTAAAAGAGTCTGTCCCACATAGGGCTCCTTTAATCCCATATCCTTTATGACCCGCAGGCTTCCCTTTCCTATGGCTCCCGCCACATCCAGCTTCCCCACGGCATTTGCAGGAAGAATTACATCCGGCACGTTGGCATAGCCCTTTACATTTCCATGGGAATCTGCAGTTACAGTAAGCCCTCCCGCCGGACCGTCCCCACTGATCTGCAGCGTTAAAATATCCTGTTCTCCCTTCAGCATAACGCCCATCATTGCCCCGGCGCTCAAAAGCCGTCCCAGAGCCGCCGTTACCACGGGGCTTGTATTATGGGCCCTTCTGGCCGTCTCCGCCACCTCTCTTGCCGTGCAGGCAAAAGCGCGGATCTGGGCGTCTGCAGCCGAAGCTCTCACGATATAATCAGACATTTTCATTGCTCCTTTCCCCGTTCTCTGGCAACCACGCAGATTCTCTGGCTCATAGCAGTCACCGCCCCCCTGGTGTCCCCGTCAAACATTTCTACCAGCGTCATTCCCGCCTTTTCCACCAGGGCTTTTATCTGCTCCTTGGTATAGCCCCGCTGAAAATGGGTCTCTGTAAATCTGCGGAACAGCTCTTCCTCCTCCCGCACAAATACAGTGAGATCATACTCGTTGATCTCCTCCTCAGGGTCGTAGAAATTTTCCCATATAAAGCTGCAGTCCTCTCTGTTTTCCGCAATCACCGTATCCCCGATCACCTCTCGGTATTTATAGGCTGTGTTGAAATCAAAGATAAAAATGCCCCCGGGATAAAGATAATTGTTTATCAGAGAAAAGACCGCCAGAAGCTCTTCCTCCTCCAAAATATAATTCAGGGAGTCACAGACGCTGATTACGGTTCCCACCGTAGAATACAGCTCCAGTTCTCGCATGTCCTGCTGTAAATATAAGATCTCCGAACCGCTCATTTCCCGCTTTTCCAAGGCAATATTGAGCATGTCCTGGGAGCTGTCCACACCGATCATGTCATAGCCCTTTTCATAAAGCAGCTCTGTCAGCGTTCCTGTGCCGCAGCCCAGATCCACCACCAGATTTCGTTCTGCCTCCAGCAGTCCCTCACTCTCCCGCTTAGGCTTCGACACACCGTATTTTTCTATCAGCTGCGTCAGTACAAGACACCATTCCCCATAGGGAGTATTGTCCATAAACCTGTCATATACAGCGGCAAAATCTCCATAAATACCGTCATTTCTCTCCACTACCTGCACCCCTTTCCGGCAATAAAGTTCTCCAAAAAGGCAAGAAGAGCATCCATCTCCTCATCTGTTCCTATGGTGATCCGAAGATAATTGTTAATTCTAGGTTTATTCCAATACCGCACATAAATATCTCTCTCACGCAGCGCCTGAAAAATCTCACCCGCCGGTATGCTCTTGTGGGACGCAAAAATAAAGTTTGCCATAGAGTCCGGAAAAGTAAAGCCTAACTCTGCCAGCCTTTGCTTCACCCTTTCCCTGGTGGCAATAATCCTGTCTGTGGTATCCCGAAAATATTTTTCGTCTCTTACCGCTTCCGCCCCCAGCACCTGTGCGGGAAGATTCAAGGTATAGGAGTTAAAGGAAAACTTTACATCGTTCAAATATTTCACCAAGCGCTCATTCCCGATGCCAAAGCCGATGCGCATTCCTGCCATGGCGCGGGATTTTGAGAAGGTCTGCACCACAAAGAGATTATCATACTTCTTTAACAAGGGCAGCGCACTCTCTCCCCCAAAGTCAATATAAGCCTCATCCACAATCACTACACAGTCCCTGTTATCCCGCACAATCTCTTCCACCGTATCCAAGCTTTCGCAAAGTCCCGTAGGTGCGTTTGGATTGGGGAAAATCACGCCTCCATTTGGCCGCCTATAATCCTCTGGCCTGATATGCCATTTTTCATCCAGCGGGCAGGTTTCATAGGGTATGTGATGGAGGCCAGCCCACACATCGTAAAAGGAATAGGTGACATCCGGGAATAAAATGGGCTTTTGGCCGTTAAAAAAGGTCATAAACGCCATAGACAGCACGTCGTCTGAGCCCACCCCCGCAAAGACCTGCTCCGGCTCCACATGGTAGTACTCCGCCAAAGCCCGGGTAAGCAGTCTGCTGTCAGGATCAGGATACAGACGAAGGGCCTGGAAATCCAGCTCTTTTGCCGCCATTTCCACCCGCGGCGAGGGTGGATAGGGACACTCATTGGTGTTCAGCTTTATCATCCCTGCCTTGTTTGGCTGCTCCCCCGCCACATAGGGGATCACCCTTCTTATATTCTCTTCCCACTTTCTGTTTTCCATACTCTTATCCTTCCTCCAATGCTGCAAGCTCTTTTTGGTAAGCTTCGGCCTGCTCCCTGTTTCCAAGGGCCTCATAGCAGCGGATCAGCCCCTTAAGGCCCTCTCTGTCCCCACAGGCAATGCTTAACGCCGGTGCGGTCTCATAGACCGCATTGTAATACCAGACTGCAGCCTCTTCATAGTCCTTTCGCTCCTCATGAAACTGCCCCAGCTCGCAGCAGATTTCCGAGCAGCCCTCCCCTGCAATGACCTTTGACGTATACTTCAGGAAAGCCCCCACATCCCCTGAAATCCTGGCCGCTCTGGCCGCAACACAGCATGCCTCCACCAGCTCCTCTTTGCTTCTGTTCACATCTGCTGCAGATTTTTGGAAGAAATCCGCCGCCTGCAGAAAATCCGCTCTCCCACCGGACAGATAAAGCTCTCTGGCATACAGATTGTGCAGTCTTCTGGAAAGCCGCCTGCCGGCTGCAGTCTGCTTCCTGAAATTTGCAAGATCACGTCCGGCATGATTCTGCTGGGGCATATGGGTGATCACAATATTGCTGTCGTACAAAACAGGAGCCAGCCGTATCTGTTCATGGATTGGCTCCTCCCACACAAATTCCCGCTGTCTTTTAAAAAGCTTGGGACGGTATTCCTCATCGAAATTATAAACTGTGCCATACTGAAGCTGATTCCCATATTTCATCTGGACAATTTCAATCTCAGGAAGCAGTGTTTCCTTCAATATCCGGAAGCGCTCTCTGTTTTCCTCCGACAGTACCTCGTCCGCATCCGCAGAATAAATATATTCCTTAGTGGCCTTGGAAAAGGCATAATTCCTGGCCGCACTGAAATCATCCGTCCACAGAAAGTCGTAAAGCAGCCCGGTATACCGGGCTGCAATTTCTTTTGTACTGTCACTGGAGCCTGTGTCCACAATAATAATTTCATCCACCAGATCCGCAACGCTGTCCAGGCACCGCGCCAGTACCTTCTCTTCATTTTTTACAATCATACATAATGAAATGGTTATCATTGCCCTGTCCTTTCACCTTTGCAGAGTCCTCGCTCCTACAGCACTTTGGAAAGAAACTCCTGCAGTCTGGGACTCTTCGGATTTGCAAAAAACTGAGCCGGGGTATTTTCCTCCACGATATTCCCCTGATCCATAAACACTACCTTGGTTCCCACCTCTCTGGCAAATCCCATCTCGTGGGTCACCACCACCATGGTCATGCCGCTTTCTGCCAGCTCTCTCATAACCTCCAAAACCTCTCCCACCATTTCCGGGTCAAGGGCGGAGGTAGGCTCGTCAAACAGCATCACCTTTGGGCTCATGGCCAGAGAACGGACAATGGCAATTCTCTGCTTCTGCCCGCCGCTCAAAGAGCTGGGATAGGCGTCAGCCTTCTCGGAAAGTCCCACCCGGTTAAGCAGCTTCAGCGCATTTTCCTTCGCCTCCTCGGGCTTCATCAGCTTTAGCTTTATAGGCGCAAGAGTGATATTGTCCATGATGGTAAGGTTATTGAACAGATTAAAGTGCTGAAACACCATACCCATGTGCTCTCTCACCTTGTTGATATCTGTCTTTGGATCGGTAATGTTTTGTCCATCAAACCATATCTCTCCGCTTGTGGGCGTCTCAAGCAGGTTCAGACACCGTAAAAAGGTGCTTTTCCCCGATCCGGAGGGGCCTATGACCACGATCTTTTCCCCTTGCTGTATCTCATAGTTGATTCCTCGCAAAACATGGTTGTCCTCAAATTTTTTATGCAGATTCTTAACGGTTATCACTTTTTCGCAGCCTCCTCTCCAGTTTTTCCAGCAGCTTGGTCAATATTTTAATAATGATAAAATAGACGATCGCCGCGCCCACCAGTGGCGTAAAGGAGTCAAACAGCCTGGAGCCCACCTGATTGGATACACGGGTCAGATCGCTGAGCCCCACATAACCTACAATGGCCGTCTCCTTGATCAGCACGATAAACTCGTTTCCCAGAGGAGGAAGCACATTTTTAAACGCCTGGGGTATGACAATATAGCGCATGGTCTGAAAATTGTTCAGCCCCAGGGAACGGCCTGCCTCCGTCTGCCCCTTATCCACCGCCAGAATCCCGGCCCTGACAATCTCTGCCACATAAGCCCCGGAGTTAATCCCGAAGGTGATGCTGGCCACCAGAATTCCGTTCTTGCAGCTTGCCAGTACCACGAACCACATGATCATCAGCTGCAGGACAGAGGGCGTACCTCTGATAATGTCAATGTAAATTCCCGCAATATGGGTCAATATGGTGGGCTTGCCGTTTTTTCTGCGTGACAGCTTCATAAACGCCACCACAGTGCCTATCACCACGCCGATGATAGCCGCAAAAAAAGCCACCTCCATGGTGATTCCAAGACCACTCACATACAGCTTCCACCTGTCTCCCGTGATAAAGGCGGCCTCAATCTTCAGCCAGACAGAATTTAACCATTCCATAGCTCAGAATCCTCTTCTTTCTTTTGTCGTGATAGATATAGATATCATGATATCTATCATACCAAAAAGAGGATAACGGTACAACCATTATCCTCCAAAATGTGCGAAATTTGTTTATTTATACAAAATAACTATTCCACTTCGCCGATATACTGTGCCACCAGAGCGTCAAAGGTGCCGTCTGCCTTCAGATCGGCAATGGCCTGATTTACCTTTTCCACCAGATCGCTTCCCTTGGGAAGGGCAATTGCATAGTACTCCGCCTCAAAATCAAAGTCCGCACCGTCCAGTGCAACCAGCTCTCCCTCGAACTGCTGTGCAAACACCTGTGCCGGATTGGTATCAATGATGACAGCGTCCACTCTTCCGTTGATCAGATCGTTTACCGCATCAGCGCCCTTATTATAAGCCTGCACCGTAGCTCCGGGAATTTCGTCTGCAATAAAGTTGCCGGTAGTGTCCAGCTGAACGCCGATGGTCTTGTTCTCCAGATCCGCAGCCGCCTTAATATCAGAATCTGCAGGAACAATCACAGACTGTACAGCCTCATAATAGGTGTCGGAAAAATCCACTGCAGCCGCGCGCTCTTCTGTCACGGTCATGCCTGCGATGACTGCGTCAATCTTAGTGCCGATGGAAGCAATCAGAGAGTTAAACTCCATGTTCTCCACCTGTACCTCCATACCCAGCTTCTCGCCGACCGCCTTAATCAGCGCAATATCAAAGCCGTCGGGTTCTCCGTCATCCCCCACATACTCAAAGGGCGGGAACTCGGCATTGGTTCCTACAATCAGAACATTGTCACCGTCTGCAGTCTCTGCCTCTGTGGAAGCACTTTCCTCAGAAGCCTCCTGGGTCTGCTGTGCCTCTGTAGAAGCGCCTTCAGTGGACGCGCTCTGCGTCTCTGAAACAGTGCTCTGCACGTCTGCATTTGCAGCGTCGCTGCCGCAGGCCGTAAGTGCCGCTGCGCACATTACCGCAGCAAGGGTCATGGCAATTATTTTTTTCATAATTACATCCTCCTCCTGAAACATACTTTGAATCTGGATTAATATATCACCTTTCTGGGAAAAAATCAACTATGTTTGAATAAATATACAAGAAAAAGCGTCGGCCAAAGAGATACGGTAATATACGGCAGAAAGGGGACAGGAATTTTCAGATTTCCCTTCTTATTTATGTTATGCTGAAATGCCTGTACCAGGCCAAGCATCCCTACAGCCAAAAGCATCAAAAAAAGATAGGCTGTAAGTCCTGCCCCAAGGGCACACTGTACCAT
>NZ_CEWDFQ010000160.1:0-6938 GCF_982438285.1 Acetatifactor sp.
CCCGCGCCGCGCTTCTTACCACGGACAATACCATCACAGACATAGCACTGGAATATGGATTCAATGACAGCAACTACTTCAAGGATCTTTTTAAAAAGGTATACGGGAAATCCCCCAGGGAATTCCGCAAGCATCCCGACTGAATACAGGTGTTATTTTTAATAATCCTTTGCCTGCTCCTCGCCGTTTAACACACGCAAAGCCCCTTGCGCCAGCGCTAAAAGCTCATCCTCCCCAGGGTATACGGTAAAGGGCGCAATCCATTCCGCTCTCTCCCGCAGAGCGTCCACAACGTCCTGGCCGTAGGCAATGCCTCCCGTTACAATGATCTGATCCACCTTTCCGTTCAGCACACAGGCCATGGAACCGATATCCTTTGCTACCTGCAGCAGGAATGCCTGTTTTGCCTCCGCCGCCTTTTCGTTTCCTTCATTGGCCATCTTTGTGACTTCCCGCATGTCGTTGGTTCCAAGGTAAGCATTGAAGCCGCCCTTGCCTACGATTTTCTGATACACCTCTTTTTCCGTGTATCTGCCGGAAAAGCACATTTTCACTAAAGCGCCGCTGGGAACCGCCCCCGCTCTCTCGGGAGAAAAGGCCCCGTCTCCGTCCAGAGCATTGAACACATCCACCACTTTGCCGTACTCATGAGCGCCCACAGAAACGCCGCCGCCCATATGCACCACGATCAGGCGAAGAGATTCATAAGGTCTGCCCGTCTCCTTGGCATATCTTTTTGCCACTGCTTTCTGGTTCAGTGCATGAAACACGCTGATGCGGGGAAGCTCCGGCACACCGGAATATCTGGCGATGGGCATCAGCTCATCCACCACAACCGGGTCCACAATATAAGAAGGAATTCCCAGGGAATCACCGATTTCTCTGGCAAGGATTCCCCCCAGGTTGGAGGCATGCTGCCCCTGTACTCCTACCTTCAAGTCCTCTAAAAGGGCGTCCGTAACCAGATAGGTTCCCCCGGGTATGGGCTTCAGCATTCCGCCCCGTCCTACCACCACATTCAGGGATTTCAAATCAAAATTCTTTTCCTCCAACAGGTCCGTGATGATTTTCTTGCGGAAATCCTTCTGGTCTACAATCGTTGCATAACGGCCGATTTCCTCGGTGCTGTGTCTTAAGGTCTCCTCAAACAACAGGGTCTCATCCTCAAACACACCTATTTTGGTGGAGGTGGAGCCCGGATTGATAATTAAGCTTTTAATAGACATCTTATCTTTTCTCCTATCAAGTTTGTTCGTGATGACTGCTTCCGCAATATCTATTGCAACTTCCGCTGCACATGTTATGAATTCATCCAGCATATTACTATCCTTTTTTCATTTCCTCAGCCACAACTGCTGCCAAAGCCAGGGAATAGACCTTGGTTTCAAAGGTATCGGAACGACTGGTGAGAATCACCGGCACCTTCGTGCCTGTGAGAATACAGCCATTTTTTACTTTTACCATATGTACGATCGCCTTGTACACCAGATTGCCCGCATGAATATCCGGGAAAAGCAAAACATCTGCGTCTCCCTGAATACGGCGGTCTGTAGCTCCCTTATGCTTCGCCGCCTCCGGGTCAATGGCAAGGTCTAAGGAAAGGGGACCGTCCACGATACAGCCGGTCAGCTCTCCCTCCTGATTCATGCGCGTAAGCTCCGCCGCCTCCACCGTGACAGGCATCTTGGGATTCACCACCTCCACTGCAGCCAAAGGCGCTACTTTAGGCATATCCACACCGCACGCTCTGCACACAGGAATGGTGTTTTTGATAATATTTACCTTGTCCTCCAGGGTCGGATAAGTCATGAAAGCCACATCTGTCAAAAACAGCAGTCTGTCAATGCCTGGAATCTCAAACACACACACATGGGAAAGCACCCCTCCGGTGCGGAGTCCCACCTCTTTGTCCAGAACGCTTCTCAAGAAGTTTTTGGAGTCGATGAGCCCTTTCATATACATATCGGCAATCCCGTCATGGGCCAGCTTTACCGCCTTTAAGGAAGCCTGCACCATATCCGGCTCGTGGATGATCTGATATCCTTCCAAATCCATTTCAATGCCCGCTGCAATCTCTCTGATCTTCTCCTCGTCGCCCACTAAAATGGCGTCTGCAATTCCAAGCCTTTTTGCCTCCTTTACAGCCTCCAGCACAGCCTCGTCCTGCGCCACGGACACGGCAACTGTTTTTCTGCCGCACTCCTTGACCTTTGCCACAATGTCGTCAAAACCCTGTTTCATTTTTATCCTTCTATCCTTTCCGCCCGCAGATTATAGCTGTGTGAAAGCGGGCTGTTATTCCTATGCGCCGTATTGTTAAAATAATAACACAGTGCACTTCAAAAATCAACTGCCAGCGGACAAATTTCCATCAGGTTATCCACCCTGGCATACAGACACTTCTTCAGACTCTCATCCGGCTGGGTCTGGTCAGGCACCATAATCACCCTGCAGCCCGCCTGCCAGGCCGAAAGCACTCCGTTAGGGGAGTCCTCCACCGCAATACAGTCCCCGGGCGCCAGTCCCAGACTTTCACAGGCATACAGATAAATATCCGGGGCCGGCTTTCCCCGCTCCACCATGGACGCGCTGATAATTCTGTCAAAATAGGGAAAAAGCTTTGTCTGCCTCAAATACCTTTCTGTGGTCTCTAAGTCTGTGGCGGTGGCAACGGCAGTAGTTATTCCTCTTTCCTTCAGATATGGAAGCAGTACTTCGGCACCAGGCTTGCAGCCAAGTCCTTCCCGCTCTAGGCATTCCCTCATCATAGCCCTTCTTTTTTCTCTCACCGCCCAGTAGTCCACATCCTCTCCAAACCATTCCTTCAGCTTCTGGGGCGCAAAGGGCCGCCCTAAGCTTCTCATGGCAAGGGCCTGCTCGTCTGTCATGGCATAACCAAACTCCGCCATTGCCTTTGGCCAAAATATCCTGTAGTACTTTTCCGTATCAATGAGAGTTCCGTCCATATCAAAAATTACCGCCCTGGTCATTTTGCTTCCTTCCTTCTTCTGCCTTTTGTTTTCAGCATACTATATTTTCCCTCCGCTGTCATCCGAAGATTACAGCAAAAGGGACGTCCTTTCCAAAGAACGTCCCCGTTTGCTTTTGCGCCTTTATGATGCTTTATGATTCTGCTGTGGAAGCAGCCTCAGAGCTGCCCTCCTCCTGTGCCGTATCTTCCCCAGCCTCCGGCGCCGGCGCCTCAGGAGCCATACCCGCTGTCACGGAATTCACCTTTTCCCCCTGCAGGATAAAGGTTATAATATCGCCTGTCTGCAAATCCTCCACTGCAGCGGTTTCTCCATTTACCGTAATAATGGTTTCTTCATCCACCTCTATGGTCATGGTCTCGCCCGTAAGCTGCAGCTCCAGCTCCTCTCTGGCCGTCATTTCTTCCTCAGGCTCTAACACCGCTTCGCCTTCAAGGGTTTCCGCTCCAGCTGTGGTCTGACTGTCAGCTTCCTCCCCGGAGGTTTCCGCTTCTGCAGCAGTTTCCTCTCCTGCGGCCTCACTTTGCGCCGTTTCTCCAGAGACTTCTGAATTCTGCTCCGGTGCCTGACCGTCCGGCTCCTGCGGCGGTACCTGCGGCGTCTCGGCAAGCTCTACCGTAATATTGTTCCCCTCTATGGCTGAAATCTGTCCATAATACGTGACAGCCTCCTCTACACTGTCTGTGGCCTCCACTGTACTGCTCTCAGCCGCTTCCTCAGCTGTACTGCTCTGCGCCTGGCTGCTCTCCTGTACCGTGTCTGACCCGGAGGTACTGCTGCACGCAGTCATTCCTGCCATAACCATTGCTGCCGCCAAAATTCCGCAAAGGACTTTTGATTTCGTTCTCATCAGATTTTGTTTTTTCATAATATTTACCTCCATTTCCTGTTTTATGTAAGAAGAATACTATCCTTCTGCGTACAAAGTGTGTACAAAAAATGGAGTTTCTGTGAAAAAGATCATTTCATTGTCAAACAGTCAAGCAATCCCTTACAGCCTGCTTCCACATCTGCGTAGGTGTCTGAAAAATTTCCGGTGTACCAGGGATCTGCAATATCCCGGTCCGAGCCTGCAAACGTAAGCAGCTTATGGACCTTCTTTTCCGGGTCTCCTCCCAGTATGCGCAGCATATTCCGGATATTTGCACTATCCATTCCAATCAGATGGTCATATTTGTCATAGTCTGCCCGGGTCAGCTGCACCGCCCGCTTTCCTTCGCAGGAAATGCCATGACAGGCCAGCTCCTTCCTGGCAGGTGGATAGACGGGATTGCCCACGCCATTCCAGATTTCCTCTGTGCTGGTAGCTGCGGAGGCAATATGAAATTCATGGGAAAGACCCGCCTTGGATACCAGGTCTTTCATGACAAATTCCGCCATGGGGGAACGGCATACTTTCCCTATCAAATACATAATTTTCTTCATCCTCTGATACTAACTCTATACTTATTTCAGCCTTTCCACCGTCTATAAGTAAAACAGCTCCAGCCACTTTATCTAGTATAACACATACATCCTTATTCTCACAGACTATAATTTTCTTGATATGCTCCATAAGGAATTTTATCTTATTCTCTTCCAGCATCGCCTCATTTTCAAAAAGTATATCAATTTCATTATCTATATTCTTGATAGTATCCTCAATAGCCTTAATATCTGGATGCTCTTCTTGCGGTATGAGTAAAGCCTCCTTTGCTGATATTTGATTAACTATCTCCTCCCTTTTATTCTTAAATTCTTCCTTACTAATGAGCTCCTCTGTATAGGCATCTAACAGCTTAGCCTTTTTCCCCTCCAGTTTTTCTATCTCTGCCTTAATGGTTTCATTATTGTTAGGAGTAGTCAAGCTGTCTTTTAAATCCTCCAGCCACTTTATACTCCTCTTTTTTAAAAGTGCTTTGCTATATTCTATGGTACTATAATCCAAAAGCCGATCTGCTAAAATCACAAGGTATTTGTTAATATTTACTCCTGTAATAATAGCAGGATGCTCACAAGCTATGTTCCCTTTACCCAATTTTCCGCTACAGTACCATCCTACATACCCATTACTGGGATGTTTCCACAGCACTCTACCACAATGAGCGCAAAACATTTTGCCGCTTAAAATCTCTGTTCCCATCCGTTTTCCTCTGCCTTTTCCTTTACTATTTCCTTTGTTTTTATGGCTTTGGATCTCATCATTCACGGCATCCCAAAGTTCCTCTGATACTATCGGCTCATGGTCATCTTTTACTATTACCCATTCCTCCTCTGGTTTTTCTATTATCTGCTTAGTTTCAAAATCTCTATGATGTCTATTAAGGATAACCCACCCTTTGTGCATCACATTCTTTATAACTCTGCCTACTACTTCCTCTGTAAAATAAGAGCCTCTTTGATTTCTATAACCCTGCTCATTAAGAGCATCTCTCACTTTGCGGATACTGTGGAGTTCTCTATAAAGCTCATACATTTTACTTACTACTTCCCTCTGTTCTTCATCTACTACCCATTTGCCGCCTACAATTTTATAACCGTATGTTTGACCGTTTCCCATAGCAGATACAGGCTCCCCAGCTCTGGCTTTCTCTATCCGTCTATGATTAGTATTAAGCATTTTTTTAGAGAGATTTCTACTATACTCCTCCGCCATGATAGCTTTAATTCCAGTAATAAGAGCATTATCTGGAGAATAATAAGTACTCTCTAAATAGAAGTAGAGTTTTAACTTGTTTTGTACTAAGCAATCTATAAAATTATACCAATCTCTGGTATTACGCTGTAAACGATCTTGATCCTTTACTACTATAATATCAAATTTATCTTTTTCCATATCCTCTAAAAGCCGCTGATACTCATCACGCCGCTTTATAACAGTTCCACTCTTGCCCTCATCTACATATTCGTCTACCAGTTCCCAATTTTTAGAATTTATAACATCCCTACACTCATCTACTTGCTTAGGAAGTGCTCTAAGCTGATGCTCCTCCTGTGTGCTTACTCTGGCATAGAACACCGCTCTTAATCCTGCCTTTTCTTTAGCCATCCTACAGCCCTCCTTTATGATCCTGTGTTTTCCTGTGCCTCATTATTTAGGCTTAATTATCATAATCACAAAGAGAGCAAATTTTTATATAACCCTTGTATAAAAAAATAGAGCTAAGGATCTACTCCCTAGCTCTAATACTGTATCTCATCCCATTTACCAGATGTGCCTAAAAGCTCCTGCCAGCTCTTACCCTGTTTTATGCACTCCTTATACAGTCCGATCTCTCCACCGTACCGCTCATATACCGCCTCATAGACTTCTACAGGCATCCCTACAGTACATCCAAAGAGATCCCCTCCAATACGCTCATAATACTCCAGATAAGCCTTACCAATGGGAGAGGAGCTGTTTATAAATGCTTTTGCCATGACCTATTTTCCCTCCTTAAATTCTCGCCTGTGCTTACAGTTTTGAGGCTTTTCTTTCCCCGATTCCTCCAGATAGATTAAACAATATTTAGTACGCCCTATATCGAACATACAACCCTCACAACTCGTTTTTTCTTCTTCCTTGAGCTTAAACCAATTATCTCCAATCCGATAATTCTTATCATATTTTTCTAATAATTCCTGTAATCCCATGATCCGCACCTCCTGTAATAATCTAATCATATTATACTACATTCCTTAGAAATGAGGAAAAAACAGAGGAGCCTTTTACAACTCCTCCGCTATCATCTGATTATGACTTGATTTTCTTATTGCTCTCCCTTGAAAAATCCATGCTTTCTAAAGGAATTTGATATAGTTTACTTAATGCCAATCCCATCTCCATGCTGGGAGACTTTTCCCCGTTTTCCCAGCTCTCTACAGTATCAGCCTTAACCCCTACAGCTCTTGCTACCGCCTACTGTGTAAGTCCTGCCTGTATTCTACAAGCCTTTAATCTCCATTTCATAGCTACCAGCTCCTCCTTTT
>NZ_CEWDFQ010000161.1:0-6909 GCF_982438285.1 Acetatifactor sp.
GTCCCTGGGCATCCTGGCAGAAATAGGATTTCATGCCGTGGAAAACCCCCATACTTCCCTTTGCTATGGAAGCGGCATGGAAATCCGTGTCAATTCCCTTTCCTGCTGCCTCACAGCCGATCAGCTCCACCTCTTTGTCCTTTATAAAGTGGTAAAAGGTGCCCATAGCGTTGCTGCCACCTCCCACGCAGGCAACCACAGCGGCCGGAAGCTTTCCTTCCTTTTCCAAAATCTGTTTTCTGGCTTCCCTGCTGATTACACTCTGAAAATCCCTCACAATCATGGGAAATGGATGGGGACCCATAACGGAGCCCAGCACATAATGGGTGTCCGACACCCGTCTGGTCCACTCCCGCATGGTTTCATTTACCGCATCCTTTAACGTCTGGGTACCGCTGGTCACGGGATGCACCTTTGCTCCCAAAAGCTCCATGCGGTAAACATTTAACGCCTGTCTGTCCGTGTCCTCCTTTCCCATATAGATTTCACATTCCATCCCCAGAAGAGCCGCTGCCGTAGCCGCCGCAACACCATGCTGGCCCGCGCCCGTCTCCGCGATCACCCTGGTTTTCCCCATCTTTTTCGCCAAAAGCACCTGTCCCAGCACATTATTGATCTTGTGGGAGCCGGTATGATTCAAATCCTCTCTTTTTAAGTAAATTTTCGCCCCTCCCAGATCCTTTGTCATTTTCTCCGCATAATACAAAAGAGAAGGTCTCCCTGCATACTCCCTCAAAAGAAAAGAAAGCTCCTCATTAAATGCCTCATCCTGCTTATAATGCTCATAGCACTCCTCAAGCCGGATCAATTCATTCATCAAAGTCTCGGGGATATACTGTCCCCCATGTATTCCGTAGCGTCCTTTACTCATCTTTAAACTTCTTCACCTTTCCTTAAATTTCCGCCCCGCACAAGCCGCACAGCCGTTCTCATCTTTTCCAAATCCTTCACTCCATTCGTCTCAACGCCGCTGCTCAAATCCACAGCAAAAGGGGCCATTTCCCGTATCGCTCCTGGCAGGTTTCCTTCATGCAGTCCCCCCGCCAGAAAGTAATCTCTGTTTACCCCCTCAAGCAGGCTCCAGTCAAAGGTTTTTCCGCTGCCCGCTCCGCTGTCAAACAGAAGATAATCTGCCTCACTGTCAAGCCAGGCCTGCACCTCTTTTGCGCACGAAGGCCGTACCGCCTTGATCAGGGGCTTTCCTGTGGCCGACTTCAGATACCGGATATCTGCTTCCGTCTCCTTCCCGTGAAGCTGAACCAGATCAATCAAACCCTCTTCCAGGCATTCTACAATCTCCCCACAGGGGGCATCCACAAACACCCCTGCCGCCAAAATGTCCGGATTCAAAGCCTTACGCATTTTTGCGGCCATTTCTCTGTTCACCTGCCTTCTGCTTTTGGCGAAAACAAATCCCACATAATCCGGCTTCACCGCATTGGCATAGGCGATATCCTCCATCCGGAACAGACCGCATATCTTTATCCTTGCACTCATAGGCCAAGCCCTCCGGACGCCCCCGAAAGTTCCTTTAACAAAGCTCCTTTCTCAGGGGAGCGCATCAAGGTTTCTCCGATCAAAACGGCGTCCGTGCCGTTTTTCTCCAACCTTTCAATATCCTCTCTTGTTTTCATGCCGCTCTCCGACACAAAAAGCACTTGTTTCGGCACAAGCTCTCGAAGCCGGATGGAATTGCGGATATCCACAGAGAAATCCTTTAAATTCCGGTTGTTCACTCCCACAATGGTGCTTCCCGCCGAAAGAGCCATTTCCACCTCCCTTTCATCATGGGCCTCCGTCAATGCGGACAGTCCAAGCTCCCTTGCAAGCCCCAGATATTCCTGCAGCTGCATTGGGGAGAGGATGGCACAGATAAGCAGCACAGCGTCCGCTCCCATTTTCCTTGCCTGATAGATCATATATTCATCCACCGTAAAGTCCTTGCGCAAAAGGGGGATGGATACCCTTTGCCTGATCTGCCTCAGATAGGAATCCTTTCCCTGAAAATAATAGGGCTCCGTCAAGACAGAGATGGCTGCAGCTCCCGCTCTTTCATATTCCTTGGCAATCTCTCTATAAGGAAAATCTCCGGCAATCACTCCCTTGGAGGGGGAAGCCTTTTTCACCTCACAGATAAAGCTCATCCCAGGTCTTTTCAGGGCTTCCTCAAAAGGGAAGCCCTCCGGCCCTTTTGTATCCGCAGCCGCAGCCTTAAGCTCGTTTAATGGAAGCCTTTCCTTCTCTGCGTTGATACGCTCTTTTGTTTTTGCAGCAATTTCCTCTAAAATCAAACTGATACCTCCCATCTGCCAAAGCAGACATCCCTTTCTTTTCCTCAGCAGTTCGACAATTTGACAAAAGCATCCAGACGTTTCATTGCCTCCCCGCTGTCGATAAGCTTTGCAGCCATGCTGATGCCCTCTTTTATGCTTTGTGCCTTTCCCGCCGCATAGATAGCCGCTCCGCTGTTCATCAGCACCACATTCCTTTTGGGGCCTTGTTCCCCTTTCAGGATATTTCTGGTAATCTGCGCATTTTCCTGGGGCGTTCCTCCCTTAAGCGCCTCACGGCTGCAGGTTTCAAATCCGAAATCCTCAGGACGCACAGTGTAGGTTTTGTACCTCTGATCCTTAAAATCGCATACCAGGGTAGGCGCACACAAGGATATTTCATCCAGCTTATCCTTTCCGTAAACCACCAGCCCCTGCTTTACCCCAAGGCTCATCAGCACCTGAGCCAGGGGCTCCACCAAAGATTCGTCATAAACCCCCAGCAGCTGATAGGCCGGACGGGCAGGATTGGTCAAAGGCCCCAATATATTAAACACAGTGCGGATGCCAAGCTCCTTCCGGATGGCTCCCACATGGCGCATGGAGGTGTGGTATTTCTGAGCAAACATAAAGCATATCCCCGCTTTCTCCAACAGCTCCCTGCACCTTTCAGGCTCCTGATTGATATTGACGCCCAGCGCCTCCAGACAATCCGCCGTGCCGCAGTCAGAGGAGGCCGCCCGGTTTCCATGCTTCGCCACCTTTATGCCTGCTGCCGCCATCACAAAGGCAGAGGTGGTGGAAATATTAAAGCTGTGGGCTCCGTCTCCTCCTGTCCCCACGATCTCCATGGTTTCCATTCCCGTCTCCACCTGCTGCGCGTGCTCTCTCATGGAAGCCGCACACCCGGATATCTCATCAATGGTTTCCGACTTTGTGCTTTTTGTGGAAAGGGCCGCCAGAAAAGCCGCATTCTGGGTAGGCGTGGTCTCCCCGCTCATAATCTCATTCATCACCTCATATGCCTCGTTATAAGTCAAGTCTCCTTTCCCGACAATTTTTACGATTGCTTCTCTGATCATATTTCTACCTCCAAAAAATTTTCCATTATTTTCCTTCCATCCGGCGTCAAAATAGATTCGGGATGAAACTGCACACCATATACCGGCAGACTTTCATGCTCTACCGCCATCACCTCTCCATCCTCCGTCCTGGCTGTAACGATAAGCTCCTTTGGCAAGGTGTTTTCATCCGCTGCCAGAGAATGATACCTGCCCACTGTGATTTTTTCCTCCATGCCCCAAAACAATCTGCTTTCCTTTTTCACGCTCACCACGGACTGCTTTCCGTGCATCAGCCTTTTGGCATGGACAATGTCTGCTCCAAGGGCCTGGCATATGGCCTGATGTCCCAGACAGATTCCAAGAATCGGAACCGGTTTTCTTCTTCCAGCCGCCGTAAAATGAGAAACCAGCTCTTCACAGATGCCTGCGTCTGCAGGCCTTCCCGGCCCTGGAGAAAGAATCACATGGGAAGGCGAAAGGGCTTCTATCTCCTCCAGCGTGATTTTATCGTTTCGCACCACCAGCACATCCGGGCTTACAGAAGCCGTCAGCTGATACACATTGTAGGAAAAGCTGTCATAGTTATCGATCAACAGGATCATTCCAATCCCTCCTTTGCTTCCATAACCGCATTTTTTACTGCCGCCGCCTTTTGAATGCACTCCTCATACTCTCTTTCAGGCACACTGTCCGCCACAATACCGGCGCCGGAGCGGATAAATACCTTTCCGTTTTTGGAAAAGGCAAGGCGGATGGCAATGCAGGTATCCAGATTTCCCGTAAAGGACAGATATCCAATCGCACCTCCGTAAATACCTCTCTTATTGTTTTCCAGTTTGTTTATAATCTCACAGGCCTTAAGCTTCGGCGCTCCGGACAGGGTTCCCGCCGGCAGAATGGCGTCAACCGCATCCAGCGCATCCGCATCCTCCCTGATCTGGCCGCTCACCGTAGAGCCCAGGTGCATCACATGGGAATAGCGCTCCACAGACGCATATTTTTCCACCCTTACGCTTCCTATTTTACTGATTCTTCCCAGATCATTCCGCCCAAGATCCACCAGCATATTGTGCTCCGCCAGCTCCTTTTCATCTGAAAGAAGCTGTCTCTCCAGCTCCAAATCCTCTTTTGGCGTCCTTCCCCTGGGCCTTGTGCCGGCCAGTGGAAAGGTGTAAAGCTTTCCCTCCTCCAGCTTTACCAGTGTTTCTGGGCTCGCTCCTGCAATCTCTCCGTCATGTCCCGAAAAATAAAACATATAGGGGGAGGGATTGGTGGTGCGGAGCACCCGGTAAGCGTCAAGGAGACTTCCCTCCATTTCAGCCTCCAGGCGGTTTGACAGCACTGCCTGAAAGATGTCTCCCTCTTTGATGTGCTCCTTTGCCTGCTCCACCATGGCGCAGTAGCGAGTCTTGTCAAACAGGGGCCTAAAGTCCGTCAGCAGCCGAAGGGGCAGATTCTCCTCCTTGTCTCCCTCCCGCAAAAGCCGCCGCATCCCATCCAGCTCCAAAACCGCTTTGTTGTAATTGGTCTCCAAATCCTCTGTGCGGATATTTACAATCAGGATGATTTTCTGCCTGTAATTGTCAAAGGCCACAAGCTTGTGAAACAGCATCAGGTTTACATCCTGAAAACCCTCCTCATCCTCGGCGTCCAGCTTTAACGAAGGCTCGCTGTACTTGATGTAATCGTAGGAAAAATATCCCGCAAGCCCTCCTGTAAAGGGCGGCAGGCCCTCTAAAACGGGACTTTTGTTTTCTGCAAGCAGTTTTCTTATGGACTCCCTTACATCCTCTCCGGCCCTGCGCATGGTCATCGGGGATTTCACCGTGACCTGGCCATCATAACAGGTGATTTCCAGCAAAGGATCATATCCCAAAAAAGAATACCGGCCCCATCGTTTATCCGCCTCCGCACTCTCCAGCAAAAACACATGTCTGCTGACTTTTTTCAGCTTACGCAGGGCCTCCACCGGCGTGATGGCATCGGCGTAAATTTCCGTGCTCACAGGAATCAGCCCGTACCTTCCCTCTGCGGCCAGTTCCTGACAGACCTTTAAGTCCGGCTTCACTCTGATATTCTGTATGCTCATTTCCTTTCCTCCCTTTTCCCATCGCTGCACGGCCTATTGTGCCATGCAGAAATATAGGCTGCCAATGTATTCTGCCACAGACGTCGCTATTACAGGCACAAAAAAACCGCCCATGACAGATGTTGCTTAACTTCTGTCAAGGACGGGATGCTCCAATGAAAAAAATCCCGCGGTGCCACCTTGCTTCACGCCTTTTTGGCATGCTCTTATCAGGATACCATCATATCCCTGGCAACTGACGTATGCCCCTACGTCGCGAAATACTAAAAGCTGCCGCTCCTTTCCTCGCGCCCTCCGTGGTCCATTTAACAGCCTGCATTTCCAACCTTTCTCAGCCTCCGGTCTCTCTGTAAGCGCATGTACTGTTTTTATCTCCACATCTACGGTTTGTGCTCCGCTATTTTGTTTTTAACATTTTAACGCAGTAAAGGGTTCCTGTCAAGTGTTTTTTATGCTGAACTGTTACGCCTATTTTTATGCTGAACTGTTACGCCTAAAACTGTATGGGCGTCACTTCTTTTGTCAGGGGCAGCATCCTGTATTCCGGAAACTGTTCGATCATTTCCTCCAGACACTGGGCCGTGCTGTAGACAATATCATGGGCCAGCATCACCACCTTTTTTCTCCCCAGAGTGCTCTCTCTGGCATTTTTCAAAAGGATCTGAGGATCAGGATTTTTCACAGCATCCTCCAGGCTTGCATTCCAGTCAAAGTACACAAAGCCCCTTTTAGTCATCTCCTTTATGATATCCTCATAAACTTCCTCATTGTAGGCATTGATGCTGCCGCCGGGAAAACGAAACAACTCTGCCTCCACCCCTGTAGTTTCATATATAATATCATATGCCTCATAAAAATCCTCAAGGTAGCTGTCCACACTCTCATACAGGGTTTCATACTCGTGCCAATTACAGTGAATGCCAATGGTGTGGCCCTCGTTTACAATGCGTCTGGCCATCTCAGGGTGCTTTTTCACATTTTCCCCCACTACAAAGAAGGTTGCCTTTATGTTTTTTTCCCGTAGAATATCTAAAATGGCTCCTGTTGTCTCCACCGACGGTCCATCGTCAAAGGTAAGGTACATAGTCTTTGGATGAAAATATAAATCAATTCCCTCTACAATGCCGGCTGCAAGCTTAAGCTGATATTCTTCCTCCAAAAGCCGTTCTCTCTCCTCCTTATTGGACAAAAATCCCGTCTCCACCAGACAGGCGGGCATATCCGTCTCCCGAAGCACATAAAGCGTATCCGCGCTTTTCATTTCTCTATCCGCCGCCCCTGTGCGCTCCAGCGTAAATTTGCGGATCAGCTCTGCAAGACGAAAACTGCCTCTTTCCATGTTCTGCCCATGCTGCTGTGTCTCCGATTCCTTTTCCAGATACCAGGTTTCCAGTCCACAGGCCTGGGAAACCTCCGAGGCATTCTGGTGAATGCTCACAAAAATATCCGCGCCTGCACCATCTGCAATCTCTACTCTCTCCTGCAG
>NZ_CEWDFQ010000162.1:0-6854 GCF_982438285.1 Acetatifactor sp.
ATTTCACTGCGAATCTGCCTGTCGTTTTTCTGCATAAAATCCCAGAGCTGG
Source organism: Acetatifactor sp. (assembly GCF_982438285.1). NCBI lineage: Bacteria > Bacillati > Bacillota > Clostridia > Lachnospirales > Lachnospiraceae > Acetatifactor > Acetatifactor sp. The sequence goes on from NZ_CEWDFQ010000162.1 coordinate 52, forward strand.
TCTAACAGTGTGCAGATGTAAAAATTCAGTTTTTCAAGGGTTTCCATTTCCACAATATCAGCGCAGATAGAGTCTTCCATCTCCTGCGTGTAGGTATCGCAGCGTTTTCTGATGAAGGCATAGATCCATTCAATATTTCTCTCCTTCAATTTGCCGGGACGCAGCCGCTCCTTAAAAAGCATTGCGTTGAGCTCCTGCCAGCGGGTCCATATCTCACTTTTTTGGCCGTATTCCAGCATTGCTGAGAGCGTCTCGCTCTTTTTTATGGCTTCCTCACTGATTTTCTGTGTCAAAGCCGGATATCTCCACGCAGGATAAATACATTCTCCCCTGCCTTCCGATACAGCATAAAAATAGTGCTCCGTCATTCTTTTTGCACTTTTGTAGGAGGAATGGATATTCTCTATTCCGAAGGTATGCCTGTGAATCCCAATGGCCACTCTCGCATTAAAATACAGGGAGAAAAAGTGATCAATCTGCACCGCGATCTGCTCTGCAAGAGAATCATTTTCCGGGATGCACAAAATGACAGTCTCCCCAAGGCTCTCCGTTTCCAGGCATATGCTTCCCTTGTATTCCAAAAAAATCTGCTCGATCAGCTCTACAATGATTTTTCTGTTATTATGCTTTACCGGGTGCAGATCCAGGTAAATAACATAATAGCCTTCTTTCCCAAACCTCTCTATCCACAAAGGATCCCTCCCCGTTTCCTCGCACCACCCGGATGCCTCTGTCAGGCTCCTGCCAAGCCAGCTCTTGTGCAGGCTTTCCCTGCCTCCCCTCCATTTCCCTTTCTTTATTTCCGTCTGGATTTTCTCAGCTGTTCTGGAAAGCACCGCTGCAAGCTCCCCCTTGTTCAGCGATTGCTTCAGCACATAATCCTCCGCTCCCAGCTTCATGGCCTCTCTGACAAAAAGATATTCGTCATGGCAGCTTAACATAATCACCTTGGGAGGAAACGGAAGCTTCATGATCTGCTGCAGCGTCTCGATTCCATCCATCTCCGGCATAATGACATCCAAAAGCAAAATATCCGGACAGCTGGCCGTCATCCTCTCCAAGGCGTCCCTGCCGTTTGCAGCCTCCCAGATACAGCTTAATCCCAACTCGGAAAAGTCCACAGCGCTTTTAATATCCATTCTGGAAAAAGCCTCATCATCCACAATTGCGAGCTTAAGCATCCTCTTCCTCCTCCTTTGCGGGAATGTTCAGGATTATCTGTGTTCCCTCCCCCTCCCTGCTGTTTATTTCAATACGGTATTTTTCACCGTAGGCAAGCTGAATCCTGCGGTCAACGCTGTAGAGTCCAAAAGAATGAAATTTCTCCTGATCGTCCAAAAGCTCTCTGGCACGTATCTTGCGAAGTCTCTCTGGAGAAATGCCCTTCCCATTATCCGAAACCCGAAACCAGATTTCATCTCCTTCCTTGCGGCCTGTGATCTCCACCCGTCCGCCCTCTACTGAGAGGCCGTGCATAAAGGCATTCTCCACAATGGGCTGCAGAATCAGCTTTGGGACCAGGCAGCTTTCCATCTGTGGATCCACATCAAAGCTGCACTGAAACTTTCCCATGTACCGCAGCGACATAATCTGGATATAATCCTTCAAATACTGTATTTCTTCCCGGACCGTGATTTTGTCTTTTTTTAACTTAACGCTGGCCTCCAAAAGATGTGTCAGCGCGCCGATATTTCCCGCAACCAGGGATGCGTTGTGGGCAGCCGCCAGCCATTTAAGACTGTTTAAGGAATTAAACAAAAAGTGCATGTTCAGCTGCGATTCCAGAGTTTTATATTGTAATCTTGCGCTCTCCTGCTGCCTTAAAAGCACCTCCCCATGGTACTTTTCATTTTGCCTGAGCAGGCTGTGCAGGCTTTTAAACAAACAGACAAAAACCACTGCAATGATTGCGATAAATAACCTTCTTATCATCAAAAGCCCGCTGAAAATCTCCGCATAGGGGATCTCCTCCACAAGAATCCAGCTGATATTTGAAATTCTGCTGGTCACTATACAGGCTTCCTCCCTTGGCAGGTCGAGAAAATTGACTCTTCTGCTTCTGATTTCATCTATTTTTTCCGCATCCTCCAGCAAGTCTGTTCCAATTTTTTCCTTATCACTGTGAGATACGATAACGCCATTTTCATCTATCACACATCTCTGGCCTGTGCCTGTTTCTGAGGTGCAGAATTTATTAGCAAATACCTCTTCGTTTATCATGAGGATCACATAGGCATCTCTCTTTTCACCTCTTGCATAGCCCCCAAGGCATAAGGCCTTATTGCCGCTCCCATACAAATTCACGCTGGAATAAATTCCATATATTTCCTGATCTATGGAAAACCAGCAAAATCTCCCATTGTGTTTCCTGATTTCTTCCAAAAACTCCGCGTCATACAGCTCCTCTTCCCTTTCCACCAAAGAGGAACAAAAGACCTCTCCGTCCGTGGTGACCAGCAAAAGATCCGCATCAATGTTTAAAAAGCTTCTCATTACAGAATGATACAATCCCGAAATCTCAATATCGTTTATAACCGACTGCCTTATGTCCCCGGTATATTCTCCTCCAAGCAGCTTTTCCAGCTCATTGGAGGAGAGGATAAGGCTCATGGCGCTTCCGGCCTCATACACCATATTTTCGATATTTGCCCCCACCTGAGCCAAGACCGTCATAGAAGAATCTATGGTTTTCTCCCGGAGGAGACGGAACACATAGCTAAACAGCCCAATCACCAAAAGGACAGGAACCAGCCAGCATATACAATTAATCAAAAGCATTTTTCTTGTGAGACTGTTCTTTAATTTCATTGTTTATCAACCCTTTACGGCTCCGCTGGCAATACCGGAAACAAAGTTCTTCTGCACCAAAATAAATAGAATCGCAACCGGCAAGGCTGTCATAACGCCCGCCGCTGTAAGCTGTGTCCATTTAATGTCATACTGCCCGATAAAGGATGCCACTAAAATGCTGAGGGTCTGGGATTTTTGATTGGTAAACATCACCGCCAGCAAATATTCATTCCAGGCGTTGATAAAAATATACGTTGCCGTTGCCGCCAGCCCTGGTCGCAGTACCGGAATGCACACCAGCAAAAATGCTTTTATTCTGCTGCAGCCGTCAATCCATGCAGCCTCTTCCAGCTCCTTTGCAAGCTGCTTCATAAAGCCCACCATCAGCCAGACCGAAAAAGGAATGGTAAAGGTACAATAGGAAACCACCAGCGCCCAGATAGTATTTAAAAGCTGTAGTCTCTGCATCAACACAAACAGCGGCGTCAAAAACAAAACGGTGGGCAGCATATAGACCAGCAGAATCCCTTTCAATATGGCTTTACTGCCCCGAAATTGAAACCTTGTCAGGGCATAGCTGGCCATGGTGGCTACAATAACATTGATCGCCACTGTAATCAGCGATACAATCAGACTGTTTATCATATTCTGAAAGTAGGAGGTTTCCGTAAACAGCACTCTATAATTATCAAGAGTGGGATTCTGTGGAATATATCTGAGTTCCTGGGAAAACAGCTCCACAGGATCCTTCAGGGAAGTGATAATTGTCCACACAAAAGGGAACAGAATGAACAGGGTGATGACGCACAGCGGCAGATAAAATGTGAATAATCCCTTTTTTTCTCTCATAGATCAAATCCCATCTTTCTTGTCAAGTAAATTAATGTATAAAATCATAAATACAGAAAGCATAAGCGTCATTACTATGGACAACGCTGAGGCATACCCAAAATTCATGGATTTCTGCGCCTGCATGTAAGTATATACCGAAACAGTCAAGGAGCTGGTTCCGGGGCCGCCCTGGGTCATCGTATAGATTAGCTCCGTGTTATTGGCAATCCAGACAATGCGCAGAAACACAGTGATAATGACCGTGGGAAGAATATGAGGCCATGTGACATACCAGTATTTCTTCAGGGGACTGCAGCCGTCCACGGCCGCAGCCTCATAAAGATCTCCTGGAATCCCCTGCATTGCAGCAAGAATCATGATGGTGAAGAAAGGGATTCCCTGCCAGATCATACTGACAATCTGCGCGTAAAGGGCTGTCTCCGGCTGTGCCAGCCAGGGGACATTTTGGGAAATCAGGCTCGTTTTCTTTAAAAGATCGTTGAGCACTCCCATATTGCCGCCGTCATAAATGAGCCTCCACATCAAAGCGATCACCACGCCGGGCGTCACCCAGGGGAGCAGCACCACGGAACGGACAATGCCGCGCCCCCGGAAGGGCTTGTTGAGCAGATACGCAAGTATCATACCCACAAGAAACTGAACCGCCAGCGTAATAGACACCCATACTGCAGTGTTTCCAAGCGCTGTCCAGAAGGTAGCATCCTGAAAAACCGCCAGATAGTTTTCCAGGCCGATAAAACGCCGATTTGCTTTATCGGTCAATACATAATACTGTAAGCTCAAATATATGGAATAAATAATGGGATACACCACAATGGAGCCCAGCAGCAGGAGCATGGGAGACAGCAGCAAAAGCGCTCTCTTTGTGTCCCTGTTTCCCCTTTTTTGTAAAGCATATCCTTTTTTACTTATTTTCATCTGCTTTTTTTCACTCCCGTACAATAGGGTTCAGTGCATCAGCCAGATTGTACATCATTTCCTCCGCGGTAATCTCGCCGATCATCGCCTTCTGCATCTGTGTAGGCCAGACAACCTCCTGCCAGTTGGCCATCTCAGGCGTGTCCTCAAAGGCATAGGCCGATGGCAGCGATTCGATGGAAACCCTGTAGAACATATCTTCCGTATACTTATCCATGGACGCCACCGACTCTAAAATCGGTACAGAGCCATGGGTCTGGCAGAAGGTATCATGCTGCTGTGTGGTCAGCATGCTCTGAATCACATCCGCTGCAGCCTCCGGATACTCGCAGTTGCTATAAACACCTGCCAAAATCAGCTCCATGGGTACCACGCGTCCTGCGGGTCCTTCCGGAATGGGAACCGCCACAACATCATCGCCGAAAATCTCAACAATACTCTCGGCGGAAGCCAAATGATGAATCAGCATCGCGCAAAGGCCGGATTTAAAATTCGCCTGAATCTCATTTGCGCCGTCTGTCGGAGCCGTAGGCGGCGCCCAGCCATTGTTATAAATATCCAAATATCTTTGGTTCGCTTCAATCATCTGCTCATTGGTAAGGGTAATGGAACCATCCTCCGCAAAGGTTTTAAATTTCTCCGGGCCATCGGCATATACAATAGAACCCCACATAATATGCCCCATACGGGCACCACGCATGGCAAAGCCGTAAAGATCCGTAACCCCGTCTCCATCCGTATCCCGGGTCAGCTGCTCACAGGCCTCATAAAATTCATCGATGGTTTCCGGGATTTTTACGCCATATTGGTCAAAAAGATCCTTTCTGCAGTAGAGATAGTATACGCCGCTGCTCTGAGGGTAGGCATACAGCGTGTCATAGGTGGATTTCGCCGCTTCCCACATGCTGTCATATACATCATCCGCCCCATCCCATGCGTCCACGTACTGCTGCACATCGGTGAGCGCCTCCATTCCCACCAGCTCCGGCAGCCAGGAGGAGGATATTACAGACAGATCAGGCCCCCCACCGGAGTTGATAGCTGTCAGCAGCTTGTCATGAAAATTATTCCAGGGCACTATTTCCAGAGTTACCGTGATATTCTTATCATTTGTCTTATTATAGTTTTCCACAAATTCACTGTAGCTCCCACTGGAATCATCCCAGGCCCACATAGTAAGCTGGATAGGCTCATTTGCGGATTCTGCTTCCGCCTGGACATTGTCCGTCCCGCTGCCGCCTTCTGTGCCGCCAGAGACGTTCTCCCCGCCGCAGGCAGTTAAAGACAGCATTACAAACACCATTGAAAAGCACACTGCGAGTAATCTTTTAAGGGATTTTTTCATACGAACTCCTTTCTATGTCATAATCTATTTACGGATTGCCTTAAATGCTGCGGCCTGTGCGGTCATTCCTCTCTCCGAGGCAAGTCTTTCAATGGAGGAGGCTCCAAAGAAGCCGTCGATCTCCGGCACATTTTGAATAATATAAGCCGCATCCTCAGGATCGGCAATCGGGCCGCCGTGGCAGATTACCATGATGTCGGGATTTACCTCTCTGCCTGCCACAATGATTTCTTTGATCAAAGGAATGCAATCGTCCAATGTCTTTGCGGTCTCCGCTCCAATAGAGCCTTTGGTTGTCAGCCCCATATGGGCAACCAGACAGTCGGCACCGGCCGCCGCCATATCTGCCGCCTGCTGTGCATCAAATACATAGGGACAAGTGACCATATCAAGCTCGTGGGCTTTGCGGATCATGTCTACCTCCAGCCCATAGCCCATCCCCGTTTCCTCCAGATTCTGGCGGAACACGCCGTCTATAAGACCAACAGTAGGGAAATTCTGTACCCCGTTAAAGCCCTGAGCCTTCAGCTCCCTTAAGTAAACGTCCATTACCCGAAAGGGATCTGTTCCGCATACCCCAGCCAGAACAGGTGTCTTTTTCACAATAGGCAAAACCTCATAGCCCATCTCCACCACGATTTTATTGGCATCCCCATAGGCTAACAGCCCCGAGAGAGAGCCTCTGCCCGCCATGCGGAAGCGTCCGGAATTGTAAATGATAAGCATGTCTGCCCCCGCTTTTTCCGAGCATTTGGCAGTGATGCCTGTACCGGCTCCCACTCCCACTAAAATCCTTCCTTCCTCAACCTGTTTTCTGAAATCACTCAGGATTTCCTTTCGAGATTTGTACAGCATCGTTTCCTCCTCCTGTATATTATTTTAATACACTACTGTAAAT
>NZ_CEWDFQ010000163.1:0-6834 GCF_982438285.1 Acetatifactor sp.
GTATGTATGCTGCTACGGAGAAATGACCAGTCCCCAGGCGGAGCAGCTTCCCAGGGAAAAACAGATTTCCCTGTTTGTTTCCTCTATGCAGATGATACGGGAGCTGGCGGCAAAATATATGCCTTGCTATGCCCTTTCTCTGGATATCCGGCATTTTGCCCTGATTTTCTGCTATAGCACAATATCCGAAAGCTGCCGGGAGAGCAAGGACTATGGGAGGAATATCCAGGGTATTCTTTCCGGAATCAGCACAACCTTGGAAAAATACTACAATGTCTCCTTTCACTGCGGCATCGGCAGCCTGACGGACTCGCCTCAGGGCATCAGCGACTCCTATCAGTATTCCAGACAGGCCTGTCTTATGGCTGACGCTTCCCGCCCCTTTTCCTTTTTTGAGGACTGTCTGAAGGAGGATTCCTATCACAGCTCCTTTAATATCAGCTTGTTTAAGCAGGAGCTGACCAGGGCCTTTGAAGAATACGATCCGGAAATTCTGCAAAAGACCATAGACGATATCTGCGGACTGTTTGCCCTCCATCCCAGCTGCTATGTTCAGGCTCTGGATGCGGCATGCAATATCCTCTATCTGTCTATCTCCCTGCTTCAGAACGGCGAATCCATTTTGTCCGAATTTTTCAAGGACAATCCAGAGGGATACCGCTCCATCTACAAGCAGACAAGCGTGGATCAGGTCATAAACTGGCTGCAGTCCTTCAGCCGGCAAATGTGTCAGCTTTTTAAGGACCGCCGCCGTGATTATAAAAACCATATTGTGGCCAATGTAAAAAAGTACATCAATGAACATGTAAGAGAACGGCTTTCCTTAAACGAGGTAGCCGCCGTGTTCGGAATCAGCCCCAATTATTTAAGCCAGCTTTTCGGAAAGTATAATGAGACCGGCTTTTCCGAATATGTAAATTCCTGCAAAATCAGGGAGAGCAAAAAGCTTTTGCAGGAGGGGCGCCTTAAGGTATACGAGATTGCTGAGATGCTGGGCTTTGAGAGCGCCTTTTATTTCAGCAAGGTATTTAAAAAGCTGGAGGGCATGTCCCCCACTGAATACCTGAATGCCCAATATAGACAGTAGAAATAAGTAATTGCGAGACGAACGGCAAAGGCACGAAACTGGTCATAATAACCAGAAACGGGTTCCAAAGCAGTGGCTAGTCACCCTTATTTTGGTTATTATACTCAGTTTCTGATACCAGGAATCCAGTTTTGCAATTACCTGAATCTAAATAAAAGGAGAGATATATTATGGAAAACAAGTGCAGTCAGGCTGCTTCTCTTTTTTTGGATGCTTTATCCAAAAATAGGGCAAAGGGGAAGGATGAGAGTCTTCTCAAGGCATTTTCCCCTTTTTCGACCGCCTCAGACAGGTCAGCCTATCAGAGACTTCCGCAGGAAATCCAGCGCAAAATTATACAGGAGGGAGAGGCTTGCCTATCCTTTGCTTATCCTCCCATCCGGGCTACGGATTATATGAGCTTTAAGAGAACCGGCAGCCGGGCCGTCTATGAGGGACCCTATTTCTCCAGGCGCAGGGCCCTAAACAGCCTTGTGCTTGCAGAATGCGCAGAGGGAGAAGGCCGCTTTTTGGACGATATTATCAACGGCATCTATGCCCTGTGCGAGGAAAGCGCCTGGCAGATTCCGCCCCACAACAGCTATATCCGGGACAGTGAACAATTTATTCTGCCGGATCCCCAAAGACCTGTGTTGGATTTATTTGCCTGTGAAACCGGGGCCCAGCTTTCCTGTATTTTATATCTGCTCTCCGAACAGCTTGATGAAGTCAGTCCTTTCATTACAAAAAGAATTCACAAGGAGCTGGAGGAAAGGATTCTTAGACCCTATCTCACGGAGCATTTCTGGTGGATGGGAAGAGACGGGGAGGAAATGTGCAACTGGACCGTGTGGTGTACCCAGAATGTGCTGATTACTGCCTTTTTGGCAGATTTTCCTGAGCAGACCAGGCTTGAGGTTTTGAAAAAGGCCGCTTTAAGCTGCGACTATTTTCTTGCAGGCTACGGTGAGGACGGCTGCTGCGACGAGGGCGCCCACTATTACCGCCATGCGGGGCTGTGCCTGTTTTGCGCCTTAGACATTCTGGATCAGGTCACAGGCGGCTTTTTTGCCCCTCTGTTTCAATGGGAAAAAATAAAAAATATTGCCTCCTATATTTTAAATGTCCATGTGGAGGACAACTGCTATTTTAACTTTTCCGACTGCTCCGCCAGGCCGGGATATGCGGGAGCCAGAGAGTATCTTTTCGGAAAATACACCGGCCAGCGTCCCTTAATGCTCTTTGGCGCCAGGGATTTTGGCAAATCAGGCTTCGCTCTTTACAATGACGAGGGCAACAGCCTCTATTACAGACTGCAGACCGCCTTCTGCTCCCAGGAGATGATAGATTTTGCCCGGGAAAATCCCGCAGACCTTCCCCCTGAGGATGTATTTTACCCCAGTGTGGGACTGTTTGTGGCAAGAAGCCCCTTGTTTTCCCTGGCGGTAAAGGCCGGTGACAACGCAGACAGCCACAATCACAATGATACGGGCAGTTTCATCCTCTACAAACAGGGAAATCCTCTGTTTGTGGACATTGGCGTGGAAAGCTATACAAAGAAAACCTTCTCCGAAAGACGCTATGAAATCTGGACCATGCAGTCCTGCTATCACAATCTTCCCACCATAGACGGGCTGGATCAAAGGGATGGAGCCGCCTTCCGGGCCACCCAGGTGAAGACTGCCTTTGATCAGGATAAGGCCTCCATCTCCATGGAGCTTTCCGAGGCATATCCTTTTTCGGAAAATGCCTGCCCTGCCAGGGACGGCGCCTCCCCCTCCTACGTGCGGAAGGTGATTCTGTGGAAAAAGGAAAATAAGATAGAGCTGACAGACTGCACCAACTGTGAAAATGTCACCTTAAATCTCATTACCTACCATGCTCCTTCTGTCAAAATGAATTCTGGGGATTGCGGAGAAATTGTTTTTGAAGAAATTGCCTGCGCCTCTTTCCGGGGAGCAGAGCTTTTCGCCATTGATACGCTCCCAGTCACGGACCCCAAGCTTAAAGCCTCCTGGGACCACGATCTGTACCGAATCCGCCTTACCCTCACAGGAGGACAGTTTGATCTCTGCATCCAGTAGGCAAACCCTCCCTGCGGTCTGTCCCGTCTTTACTTTTCGGCCCAGCCTGTGGTATGATGATTGGCAAAGCAGTATATAATGATTCTTATATTTATTAGCTAAAGAGAAGGGAACCTGACATGACTTATAACTTGCTGCAAATTTCCTGGCTGTTTTTTATCTATTCCTTTGCAGGCTGGTGCATTGAAGTATGCGCCGCTGCCTTGCAGCGCCGGAAATTCGTCAACCGGGGCTTCGTAAACAGCCCCCTGTGCCCCATCTATGGCTTTGGCTCAGCGCTGTTTGCCATTTTTCTGCCGGAGCTTACGGAAAATCCGTTCTTCCTGTTTCTGGGAGGAATGCTTATCGCCGCAGTTTTGGAATACCTTACAGGCCTTGCCCTGGAAAAAATATTTCATCAAAAGCTGTGGGATTATTCACATATCCGCTTTAACATAGGGGGCTATATCTGTCTGCGGTATTGTCTCCTCTGGGGAATTTTGGCAGTGGTCACCATGCTGTTTGTGAATCCTCTGCTGTGTTCCCTGCTGAATCTGATACCGGAGTTTCTGGCCGCGGTGCTTTTATGGGTGCTCTGGGGACTGCTGGCAGTGGATTTTATTCCCACCGCCATTTCCGTGCTGGGAATGAAATCCAGAGCCAGACGGCTGTCTCAGCTCACAGAAGGTATGCAGGAAACCTCAAGGCTGTTGGAAAATGCTCTGACCAAGCGGGTGCAGTCCCGTATGCAGAAGTCTTTTCCCGCCATCAATCCCCAGGCTGCCGCAGCCAAACGGGAGAAGTCACAGGTTTTCGCCCAGGGCTGCAGCTTTTATAAGCTGTTCTGCCTGTTTTTCATAGGCTCCTTTCTGGGAGACATCGTGGAAACCATCTTCTGCTATATCACCGCAGGAGAGCTTATGAGCCGAAGCAGTGTAGTTTACGGTCCCTTCAGCATTGTCTGGGGACTGGCCTGCGCACTGCTGACAGGACTTCTCTACCGCTATAAAGACAAGAGCGACGGATACATTTTTGCTGCAGGCACTCTTTTGGGCGGCGCTTATGAATATATCTGCAGCGTCTTTACGGAGCTGGTATTTGGCACCATCTTTTGGGACTACAGCAGCTATACCTTCAACCTGGGTGGACGCATCAACCTGCTGTTTTGTTTTTTCTGGGGAATTGCCGCCGTTGTGTGGCTAAAGCTCCTCTATCCCCGCCTGTCCGCCCTGATCGAGAAGCTGCCCAAGCGCTTTGGCACCATTCTGTGTAATTTTTTGATTGTATTTATGGTATTTAACATGGCTATATCTGCAGCCGCCCTTGCACGGTATACGGACAGAAACACACCAAAACCTGCCGCAGGGCAGAATGTCTCCTCTGCTGCCCAGGCTGTGAACAGCTTTTTAGACAGCCATTTTCCGGACGAGCGGATGGAGCGTATTTATCCCAATGCGAAAATCGTAAATTAACGGGAAGTCATCAGATAACAGGGAGGAATTTCCATGAATGACGCAGCGTTTAGAAGAAAAAGAATTCTGGAATATTTAAGCAGCAAGGCAGAGCCTGTAAACGGCTCCCAGCTGGCAGGGCACTTCGGCGTAAGCCGCCAGATTATCGTACAGGATGTGGCTATTCTCAGGGCCGAGAACCGCAATATCCTCTCCACCAACAAAGGCTATATGCTCTTTCATCCCCAGGATATGCGCAAGGGCTGCACCGCTGTCATCGCTGTAAAGCACACCGCAGAAGAAACCCTGGATGAAATGCGTTCTATTGTGGACTTTGGCGGCAGTATGCTGGACGTGTTTATTGATCACGACCTCTACGGACAAATCCGGGTAGACCTTGTGATCAATGATATCCAGGACGCCCAGGAATTCTGCACCCGGCTGTCCCAGAGCAGCTCAAAGCCCTTAAAGGCTCTGACGGAAGATCTCCATTATCATACCATAAAAGCTCCCTCCGAAAAGGCCCTGGGCCTGATTCGTCAGGAGCTTAAGGAAAAGGGAATTCTGCTGTAGCTGACACCCAGAACCGTCAATTTCTACGTTTTCTATCAACAGAATCGTTTTCCGCCATATTTCCCTTCTTTTGTATATATTCTTCTACCGTTTTCACAAATGTTTCCGCATGTGAAAGCTGAATAGCAGAGTCCTCTTTTGATGCCAGAAAAAAATCCGAGTAATCACATTTTTCCCGTATTCGGTATGCCCCGTCAATGATCTTATATATATCACGATCAAATTCTCCAGTATGCACAAAATATTGGTTAAAATGGGCAATAACAGAGCTGTGCTTTGATGCATCAAATCCATCTAAAATATTCACCGCACGAATTCCATGAAAAATCGCATAATAGGAACGGTTAATTGATGCTTTAAACAGCCCGGAATCATGATCCACTCTTGCTGCCTGCAGATCTTCTCTGGAACGTTCCAGCCTGTATCTGCACAATGTTTGGATATCAAGCTGCATAAACCACAACGCCTTCCTTATCCACATTTTTATAGAACGGGGAAATTGTTCTCCACTCCATGTACTCCTGATATTTTACATCAATTATAGAAAATACTCTCAGGTATTTAAGCGCCAGATCAGTAGATACATCGCTGAGCTTTTCGTCGTATTTCCGCAGTTCCGAGTCCGTACCATCCACCAGAACCATTATATCCACATCTGAATCCTTTGTCTGCGTTCCTCGGGCAACTGAGCCATATAAAATCACCGCTTTTAGACGTTTTCCATATACCCGGTGAAGAAGTTCCGCCATTTCCTGTAAAATTTCTCTTAACTTTTCGTCCTTAATCTTATCCACAGCATCAACCTCCCAATCCTAATGGCAATAAATCTTTCAGTCATAGTATACCACAGAATTTTCCGCTTATCTATTAGAATCAAGGCTTTTGGGGTATCCGCCTTCTATCTGCAGATTTCTTTATACATCTTTGGCCTTCTGTCCCGGAAAAGCCCCCATTCAAACCGAAGCTTCTCAATGCTCTCAAGATCAAAGGAATGAAGGAGTATCTTCTCCTTTGTCCGGTCCCCTTCCGAGAGAATCTCCCCTGTTTCGTCCGTAATAAAAGAGGAACCATAGAATACAAGGCTGGAGGACTGATTGTTGTTCTCCCTGGTGGGAAGCACCGTTTCCTCCCCGATGCGGTTTGCCGCAATCACAGGCATCACGTTTGCCGCCGCATGTCCCTGCATACAGCGCCGCCAGTGGGGCATGCTGTCGCATCCGATAATCGGCTCGGAGCCTATAGCCGTGGGATACAAGAGAAGCTGGGCGCCCATCAGCGCCATACACCTTGCAGCTTCCGGAAACCATTGATCCCAGCAGATGCCCACTCCAATTCTGGCGTAGGCGGTGTCCCACACCTGAAATCCTGTGTCTCCCGGCGTGAAATAGAATTTCTCCTGATAGAAATGATCATCCGGAATATGCGTTTTGCGGTAGATACCCAAAATTGTGCCATCCGCGTCGATCACCGCCACCGAATTAAAGGTGGTATTCCCGCTTTTCTCAAAAAAGCTTATGGGCAGCACTACCTTCAGCTCGGAAGCCACCTTCTGAAAGTGGCGTACCGCAGGATTTTCCTCCGCCGGATAGGCCAGCTCATAGGAAGCATATTTTTTTTCCTGGCAGAAATACCAGGTTTCAAACAGCTCCGGCAGCAGAATGATCTGCGCCCCATCCTCCGC
>NZ_CEWDFQ010000164.1:0-6811 GCF_982438285.1 Acetatifactor sp.
ATTCAGATATCCGTTTTCAAACACCTTCATCCGAAAGACAGAGACAGTCTCAGAGCGGGCGGAATAAGCCCGAAGCAGCTCTCCCAAGACAATGGTAAAGAAGCAGGCGCTTCTGGCAACGTCCAGGGAATCGTGCACATAAAGTCCATAGAGGAAGGATCCAAGGGTTCCCGCCGCAAGGGCAAGGCTCTGAATCATCACCGCCACCGCCATTTTTTTGTTCACAATGGGCTCTGCCGGGTCTCTGGGCTTTCGCTCCATGACACCGGGCTCCTCCTTCTCCATTCCCAGGGCAAAGGCAGGAAACGCATCTGTGATCAGGTTAATGGAAAGCAGCTGGATTGCCACCAAGGGAACCGGAAGGTCAAAGAGCATGGCAAACAAAATCACCAGAATTTCCCCAATGTTGCAGGAGAGCAAAAATCCCACCACCTTGCGGATATTGCTGTAAATGGTGCGTCCCTCCGCAACTGCCCGCACAATACTGGCAAAATTGTCGTCGGTCAATATCATGTCGGCCGCTTCCTTGGACACGTCTGTCCCCGTAATGCCCATGGCAATACCGATATCGGCATGCTTTAAGGAAGGCGCATCGTTTACGCCGTCGCCGGTCATTGCCGCAATATTTCCGTTTGCCCGAACCGCATCCACCAGACGCACCTTGTGCTCCGGGGATACCCTGGCAAAAATGTTGGTCTTTTTCACGCACTGGCGCAGCTCATCGTCGCTCATCTGGGAGATTTCCCTTCCCTCTACGGTGCGATCCGTTTCAATTCCAAGCTGTCTGCCAATGGCGCCTGCCGTAATCTTGTGGTCGCCGGTGATCATTTTTACCTGGATGCCCGCTCTCTTACACACAGCTACCGCATTCCTTGCCTCCTCCCTGGGCGGATCGATCATGCCCATGAGGCCTACAAAGGTCAAGTGATCCTCCATTTCCAGAGAAGCCTCCGCCCGGTCTATCACACGATAGGCAACGCCGATGACCCGAAGAGCCGCCTCCGCAAACCGCTGATTCTGGGTTAAGATTTCCTCCCGCTTCTGGTCGTCCAAAGAAACGGCCTCTCCTCCGATCTCTATTTTTTCGCACCGGCGCAAAAGCTCATCCGGGGCTCCCTTTGTGTACATCACAATCTGTCCGTTTATCTTGTGGAAGGTGGACATAAGCTTTCTGTCTGAATCAAAGGGAATCTCCTGGATGCGGGGATATTTTTTCTCCCATGCGTCCTTCTCCATGGAACACTTATATGCCAAAACCACCATGGCGCCCTCTGTGGGATCTCCGATAATGGACTCGTCCTTGGGATGATAGGAGGCGTCGTTGCACAAAAGTCCTCCCTCAATCAGCTTTTTCACCGAGTCCCCGGCCTCGCGGCCGTCCATATCCGTCACCGCTCCCTCGGGACTGTAGCCGCTGCCGCTGACATGATAAACCTGCTCTCCGTCATACAGCTTTTGAATGGTCATCTTGTTCTGGGTCAGCGTTCCCGTTTTATCAGAGCAGATCACCGTTGTGCTGCCCAGTGTCTCCACCGCGCCAAGGCGCTTTATGATAGCGTTGCACTTTACCATCTTCTGCATCCCCATGGCCAGGACTACCGTCACCACCACAGTAAGCCCTTCGGGAATTGCAGCCACAGCCAGGGAAACAGATGTCATAAAGATATCAAACAGCTCCATGCCGTGCCACAGGCCCAGCAGGAAAATCAATACGCAGATGCCAAGGCACACAATTCCCAAAAGCTTTCCCAGGCTGTCCAGCTTTTTCTGCAGTGGGGTTGCTTCATCGGGAACCTGACTCAGCATACCCGCAATATTTCCCATCTGGGTCTGCATACCGATATCCGTGATGACGCCCTTTCCCCGGCCATAGGTAATCACCGTTCCCATATAGGCGCAGTTTACCCGGTCTCCTAAGGCCGCATCCTCCCCAAGCAGCGCCTGGGCATCCTTCTCAACGGGAACGGATTCCCCGGTGAGAGCCGCTTCATCAATCTTGAGATTCACCGTCTCTATCAGCCGCATATCCGCCGGAATATAATCCCCTGCTTCTAAAATGGCAATGTCTCCGGGAACCACATCCGAGGATGCCACCTGAATGATTTCTCCCTCCCGCAGCACCTTTGCATGGGGACTGGCCATTTCCTTTAAGGCCTTTAAGGCGTTGCTGGCCTTATTTTCCTGATAAACCCCAAGTATGGTGTTGAGCACCACAATGGCGATGATAATGACGCCCTCCAGGGTTTCTCCAAGAGCCACAGAAATCACTGCGGCGATGATCAGGATAATCACCAGAAAGTCCTTCAGCTGTTCCAGCGCCATCTGAAATACGGTCTTTTCCTTTCCGCCCTCCAGCCGGTTTTTACCATACCGCGTGCTGTGCTCATCGGCCTCCTTCTTCGTCAGACCTGTAGACAAATCCACCCCAAGGGCCTTTGCCGTATCCTCCGCCGATTGATTAAAATAAATTTTTGTGTCCATTTTCTTCCTCCGTAACACACACGCTTACTTACAATCCTAATACTAGTATAGAGAAACAGCCCCGTCAAGTACAAGGCAGGTTAAGGAACAGTTAAGATATGTTATCCCTTTTCTCCCGGCTCTTTGACGAAGCCTCTTTCATTCTCTGTGCCCGGGAAAACGCGCAGCCGCAGTAATCCTGTCTGTAGAGCCCATACTCGCCGGACAGCTCCACAGAGCGCTTGTACCCGTTCTTTTTCTTAAAATCAGATGGCAGCCATGCCGTCTGGTATTTTTCGGACACAGCCTGTCCGATCTCATTGATCTTCTGCGCATTTTTTAAGGGGCTTATGGTCAGGGTTGTGCCAAAATAATCATAGCTTCCCTCCTGCGCCCGCTTTGCCGTCTCTCCCAGCCGAAGCTCAAAGCATCGGAAGCATCTCTCTCCCCCTTCGGGGCAGCTCTCATAGCCCTTTGCCATGTCGAAGAAATCCTGCGGCCGGTAGTCCCCTTCCAAAATCTCTATGGGATAGCCCCGCTTTTCTTTGTTGTAGGCGCCGATCAGACGCTTTTGCTCCTCCACCCTTTTCCTGTATTCCTCCTCCATGGAGATGTTGGGATTATAATAAAATACAGTTATCAAAAAACGGGAGCAGAGATACTCCAGCACATAGCTGCTGCAAGGGGCGCAGCAGCTGTGCAGCAGCAGGGAGGGAGCCTTTCTCTCCCTGTCTATGCGCTCCAGTATTTTTTCCAATTCCTTCTGGTAATTTATCTGGTTCATTTTTCCGTCCTTTTTCACCGCGGTCATCCATCCGGTCTATACTCTGTAAATGCCCGCAGAGCACGGGGAAACTCTGATGCCTTCCCCACAGTTTTCAGCTTCCTTTCCAAAGCTGTACACCGTCTCCTTAAGTCTGCAGCCGCATTCAAACACGATTTCTCTTTCCGCAGGATTTAAAATAACAAGCAGGCGCTCTTCCCCTGCGCTTCTCACATAGGCCAGTGGATACTCGTTTTGAGGAGCGTACACGAATTCAATGCCGCCGCCATTTTGCAGCGCGGGATGGGCTTTCCGCAAGGCAATCAGCCTGCGCACCTCCTGATAAAGAGAATCCTCTCTTTCCATCTGGCTTTCCACATCCGGCCGATCGAAAGACTCATCCAGGGGAATATACAAAAGCTCCTTTGGCGCAGAGCTGAAGCCTGCGTTGGTGCTCTTATCCCACTGCATGGGAGAACGAGAGCCCGTTCTCTGGTAACCGCCCTCCACAGAACGCAGCCCCTCCACAAACCGCATGCCGATTTCATCCCCGTAATACACAAAGGGAGCCCCCGGCATGGAGAGCAGAAAAGCAAAGGCAATCTTTAGCTCGTCCCCCTTTAAGCGTCTTGCCAGCCTGTCCATATCGTGATTGCCGGAGGGAATACAGATAAATCCTTTTCCCTTTGTCTTATCACGGCTTTCCTCATATCGTTTTACAAAAGCGGAGGCATCCCCTTTTCCTCTTCTGGAAAAGAAGGGCTCCTCACAGCGGAACAAATCATTGTAATGGGAAGGACCAAACTGCAGCAGGAAATCCATGTGAAAGCCCCCTGCCAGAGACTTTTCCGGCTCTCCCCATTCAGAAATCAATACCGCCTCCGGATATTCCTGATCTAAGAAGGCTCTCACCTTCTGCCACAACGCGATGGTTCCCTTTCCCTCAGGATCATTTTTCACAAGGGAGCCCGCCATATCTACCCGGAAGCCGTCGCAGCCCATGCCCAGCCAGAAGCGCATCACGTTTTTCATTTCCTCCAGGGTGGCTCTTGGGCCTTCCGCCTCCGGAGACTGCTGCCAGGGACGGTTTCTCTCATAATATCCGTAATTCAAGGCCGGCTGATGGGAAAAGAAGTTTACCACACAGGAACCGCTTCTATCCGATATCCCCCGGATACAGCCCATCCCCTCAGGGGATTCCCAGATATCGTCTGTCCAGATGTAGCGGTCCGTATAGAGATTTTTCTCTGCCTTCATAGATTCCTGAAACCATCTGTGCTTTGTAGAGGTATGTCCCGGAACCAGATCCAGCAGCACATGGATTCCCCTCTTGTGAGCCTCCTTAAAAAGCCGCCTCAAATCCTCGTTGGTGCCGTATCTGGGCGCAGCCAGATAATAGTCCTCCACATCATAGCCCGCATCTCCAAAGGGAGACTGAAAGCAGGGATTGAGCCAGATTCCGTTGCAGCCCAATCCCACGATATAATCCAGTCTTTCTATGATACCCTGGAAATCTCCGATTCCATCCCCATTGCTGTCCTGGAAGGATTGGGGATAAATTTCATAAAAAATTGCATCGTCAAGCCATTTCGCCATAAAAACCTCTTTCCCCTGCCAACATCCGGCAGAAATCGTTTTCTACAAACAAAATAGCATAGAATGCCAAGAATGGCTATCTCTTTTTTCTTAAATTTTTATGCCATCGCTTCTTCATATCTTTTCTGAGCCTTCCGCCAGTTAATCAGGTCAAACCAGCTCTCCACATAATCCGGCCTGCGGTTCTGATACTGCAGATAATAAGCATGCTCCCAGATATCCACTAAAAAAATGGGGGTGTAAAGGCTTAAATCCGGCACATCCTGATTGGCTGTCTGCTGGATGGAAAGCTTCCCCTCTCCGTCTGTCAAAAGCCACGCCCAGCCGGAACCAAACTGGGTGACTGCAGCCTGCTTCATCTGTTCCTTAAACTGCTGATAAGAGCCGAAATCTCTCTTTATGGCCTCAGCCAGCGCCCCCGCCGGCTCCTGGCCCACCGGAGCTTTCATGGCATCAAAATACAGCTCATGGTTGTGGACCCCTCCGCCATTGTTGCGCACAGGGGTTCTGGCCGGCGCAGGAAGGTTCTCCAGGCTCATCAAAAGCTCCTTCAGACTCATTTTTTGGAGCTCCGGGTAATCGGCCAGCGTATTGTTCAGATTATCCACATAGGTCTTATAATGCTTGTCGTGGTGAAAGTGCATGGTCTCTCCGTCGATCACCGGGGACAAAGCATCATATTCATAGGGAAGGGGTCTCACTACAAAAGGGTACGTCTCTTCTTTCATATTTTCCTCATTTCTGCGCTGCTTTTGCAGATGGCAGATATGCGGATGCAGCGCGGACACAGACCTGCCGTTTCCCCATCAGTATATGCATATCCCCATAAAAAATTCCGTTTCAAAGCCCTTATAGGCCTTGAAACGGAATTACTTATATCTGGGCAATGTCCACAAGCGTCAGCTCCCCGCCTGCGTTCTCTAAGCTCGTCACCAGGGCTCTTGCAGTATCCATGGCTGTAATACAGTGGATGCCTGTCTCGATTGCCGTACGGCGGATCAAAAAGCCGTCCCTGGACTTGTCGCGCCCCTGAGTGGGCGTATCAATGACAAGATCAATCTTGTGTCCCAGAATCAAATCCATCACCGTAGGGGATTCCTGGGATATCTTATTTACCTTCCTGGCTTTCACGCCCGCCTCATTCAGAGCGGCCGCTGTGCTTCTGGTGGCGTAAATGGTATAGCCCAGCTTTTCAAATCGTCTGCCGATCTCGATAGCCTCTCCCTTGTCCGCATCCTTCACGGTAATGATCATATTTTTATACTTGGGCAGATTTACGCCCGCCCCCAAAAACGCCTTGTACAGCGCCTCATTGAAGGTCTTTGCGATTCCCAGGCACTCTCCGGTGGATTTCATTTCAGGCCCTAAGCTGATCTCCGCCCCACGGATTTTCTCAAAGGAGAACACAGGCATCTTTATGGCAAAGTATTCTGCCTCCGGCTGCAGGCCTGGCTCATAGCCAAGCTCTCGTATGGTTTTGCCGATGATTACCTCCGCCGCCAGATCTACAATGGGGATTCCGGTTACCTTGCTGATATAAGGCACGGTACGGGAGGAACGGGGATTCACCTCGATCACATACACCTCATCCCCGATGGCGATAAACTGAATGTTGATCAATCCCTTTACATGCAGCGCCTTAGCCAGCCTTCTTGTATACTCTGCAATCTTTTCCTTCACAGCCTGGTTTATGGTATGCGCCGGATATACGGAAATACTGTCCCCGGAATGCACGCCCGTGCGCTCCACATGCTCCATAATACCCGGAATCAAAATATCCGTGCCGTCGCAAACCGCGTCCACCTCAATCTCCTTGCCCTGGAGATATTTATCCACCAAAATAGGATGATCCTGGGCAATGCGGTTGATGATCTCCATAAATTCTTCGATTTCCTCATCGGAAATGGCGATCTGCATTCCCTGGCCTCCCAGCACATAGGAGGGCCTCACCAGCACAGGGTAGCCCAGGCGGTTTGCCACAGCCTTCGCTTC
>NZ_CEWDFQ010000165.1:0-6727 GCF_982438285.1 Acetatifactor sp.
TTATAAGGTAGACGGGCTGGAAATCAACGATATGCGCCGGACGGTTACCGTGGAGGGACGGGAGGTAAAGCTTACCCCCATCGAGTACAATATTCTGCGCCTTCTGGTGCAGCAGCGGGGAAGGGTTTTGTCCATAAGCCAGATTTATGAGAGCATATGGCATATGAGGGCCATCGGAGCGGATAATACCATTGCGGTACATATCCGGCACATCAGAGAAAAGATAGAGGCAAATCCCAGGGAGCCCCGTTACCTCAAGGTTGTGTGGGGGAATGGCTACAAGGTGGGATAAGGAAGGAGACAGGTTTTCGGACCTGTCTTTTTTTCTGCGTGAAAAAATTTTTCTTCGGACAGTGGTTTTGCACGTTAAAAAAACGTAACGTTCGGATTCAGTGATTGACAAATGATATCATTTATATTATTGTATTAATTGACTAATACAACAATAGTTAAAGGAGATTGTCTATGGATAGTTTACAGCTCAATGAACAGGCAGGAAAAGCTGTTTTGCCTGCACCTGATACAAGGAAGAGAGGAATCAGCGGAAGCACCTTAAAGATCATTGCCATTGTCACTATGTTTATCGATCATGTGGGAGCTGCCTTGCTGGGACGGTTTTTGATGGCAAGCGGTTATATGGAGGCGGCGCTCTCGCAAAATGTGGCAGACCTGATTCTGTGGCTTGAGGAAAACGCAGTTTTATACCTATCCTATACGGCTATGAGGATGATAGGGAGAATTGCTTTCCCTATTTTCTGCTTCCTGCTCATAGAGGGCTTTCAAAAAACCCATGATGTGAAAAAATATGCACTGCGTCTGGGAATTTTTGCCCTGATCTCGGAGATTCCCTTTGATCTGGCGTTTAATGCAAGGATATTGGAGTTTTCCTACCAAAATGTATTTTTTACCCTGTTTTTGGGACTGCTTGCCATGATTGCATACGATAAGATATGGAAGGCGCAGTTCTTTTCCGGGAAAGCCCCAAATCTGGCGGTAAAGCTGTTTTTGTCGGCGGCTGCCCTTTTGGTCTGCTGTGTGGCGGCGGAAGCGCTCCAGACGGATTATGCGGCCATCGGAGTGCTGTGCATTACAGTGATGTATGCCTTCAGAAAGAAAAAGGCGGCCCAGATTGCGGCAGGCTGTGTGGTCTTTCTCTGGGAGGTCACGGCGCCCCTTGCTTTTCTTCCCATCGGTTTTTATAACGGGCAGAGGGGACTTAAGCTGAAATACATTTTTTATCTGTTTTATCCGCTGCATCTTTTGCTGATTTACGGTGTATGTCTTTTGCTGGGTATAGCGGGCTATGCGGTAGCGTAAGGAAACTGTCGGATAAATTCCGGGAGGAAGGAATATTTAAGGAGGGAAAATATGCTGGAAGTGATTCAATTATCAAAAAAATACGGTTCCACACTGGCGGTGGACAAAGTGAGCTTTCGGGTGCCGGATGGAAGGGTGGGCATTCTTCTGGGTCCCAACGGAGCTGGAAAATCCACCGTAATCAAAAGCATTGCCGGGCTGCTGCGCTTTGAGGGGAGTATCCGCATTCAGGGGCTCAGCTCCCGGGATATGGAGGCCAAGCGTGCTTTTGCCTATGTACCGGAGATTCCCAGCATGTACGAGGCGCTGACGGTGCGGGAGCATATGGAATTTATCAAAAGGGCCTATGGGCTGGACGTGGGAGACCAGGAGACGGAAAGGCTTCTGGAGAGATTTGAGCTTTTGGACAAGCAGGATAAGCTGGGAAATGAGCTGTCCAAGGGTATGATGCAGAAGGTCAGCATCTGCTGTGCCCTTTTGGTTTCCCCCAGGGTAATTCTTCTGGATGAACCCATGGTGGGCTTAGACCCTGCAGCCATCAAGGAGCTCAAGCAGGTGGTGCGGGAGCTTCGGGACAGCGGCAGCACTGTGCTGATCAGCACTCATATGCTGGAGATGGTCAAGGAGCTGTGGGATGTGACCTTTGTGATGGATAAGGGGCATATTCTGGGAACCTATACCAGAGAGGAAGTGGGGGACGAGGATCTGGAGGAATTGTTCTTCCAGGTAACCGGCTCCGGAAAAGAAGAGGACAGGGTGGACTGACATGGGAGCGATTTTCTATTTATACCGGCGGATTTTTGTAAATCGCATAAAAGTGGCTTTAAAAAAGCCGATCACATATCTCTATGTGTTTTTTGTGCTGTTGTATGCAGTGATGGTTCCTTTTTCCCTGCAGGTTATGCTGCAGGAGTATGGGATGGATTCCCCATCCTGGATGGCTGCAGTTTTGACTGCTTTTGCCTTCTGGGTGATACCGGGAAATCTCATTGCCTATGCCAAAAGGAAGGGATTGATCTACCGAAAAAGCGATGTGCATTTTCTGTTTTCATCGCCTGTGACGCCGAAAAAGATTCTTCTGTACGCTCATTTGAAAAATCTTGCCATACAGACTGTCTTGAATTTGGCAGTGGCAGTGCTGGGAGCCCTTCTCTTTCATGCGGGATGGCTGCAGGTGACGGTATATTTTGTTTTCTCTATTTTTGTGGAGAATGTGCTGGAGGGGGGCATAATGCTTCTGCTCTACGGCACTGAGTGGAAAAGCTCTAAGGCACGCCAGGCTGTGGTAAAGGCTGCCTATGCGATTGTGGGGCTTTTTGTGCTGATTGGCATTTATTTTTATATCACTCAGGGGCTGAGTCTTGCCAGCGTTTTAAGCTTTTTAAACAGTGATCTGGTGCAGCTGGTTCCCATTGCCGGATGGTATATTGCAGTGGTGCATCTGATTTTCACTGGGCCCACAGCGGTGAATCTGGCTGGGACGGCGGCCTATCTGATTCTTTTGGCGGCGGTTCTCTGGGCGGCGTTTCGCATGCGGTGCACGGGAGCGTACTTTGAGGACGCCATGAAATTTGCGGATGACTACGAGGAGGTTTTAGTAAGCCGCAGGGAGGGCAGAACCGATAAGAGGCTTGGAAAGCGGACCAGGTACGGCACGGCCAGGGTGACCTATAAGGGAACAGGCGCAAAAGCATTGTTTTACAGGCAGCTTTTGGAATATCGCAAAAGCAGGTTCTTTATTTTTGACCTAAATACTGGGGCAGCGCTGATAGCAGGAGTGTTAATTGCGTATTTGTATCTTGCCGAGGGCGGCATGGGAGAGCTTACGCCCTTTATCATTCCGGGTGTCTCTGCCTATGTGATTTTTATTTTTACCACCTTGAGCGGAAAATGGGCAAAGGAGATATCCTCTCCCTATACTTATCTGATACCGGATACAGCCTTCCGCAAGCTGTGGTATGCCACGGCCATACAGCATATACAGGCATTGATCAATGGCCTGCTGCTTACGCTGCCGGGAGCTGTGGTGATGGGGATGTCGCCCATTACGGCGGCTCTCTGTGTGGTGTTTTACGTGGTGTTAAGCGCCAATAAGCTGTATGCGCTTGCTGTGGCGGAAGCGCTCACCGGAAATATTCTGGGCAGAGTGGGCAGGCAGCTGTTTCAGCTTTTCATACAGGGAATTGTAATTGGATTCGCTTTTTTGGGAGCCTTTGTGGGATTCCTTGCAGGGGGCCTCAACCTGGCTTATTTCCTTATGATCGTATTTTTGACACTGGCTACCGTCCTGTTTATGCTGGCGGCAGCTCTGAATTTCTATAAGCTGGAGACGGCCTGAAGAGGAGCGCCTGAAAGGGAAAGAACTGTCTGGGGAATTGTTCATTGACGCAGCGGGCATTTGCGTGTAAAATTGTGATTGTAAGAGGTTACAAAACTGATTGGAGGGAAAGTTGCATGCAAATGCCTATTTTTGAGAAGTATATCGATGAATTGATTGAAAAAAGTACTCTGGATATTCCGGCCTGGAATATTGAGAAGGCAAAGGAAGGGAAGGCTGTGGGCTGGAATTACATAGACGGCTGCATGATACTGGCGCTTCTGGAAATCTACCAGGCTACAGGGGAACAGAAATACTATGAATTTGCCGATGCCTTTATTGATCACAGAGTGAATGAGGATGGCACAATAAAGGGGTATTCCGTGGAGGAGTACAATATAGACAATGTGAACGCGGGAAAAACCCTGTTTGCCCTGTATGCGCTTAACGGAAAGGAAAAATACCGCAAGGCCATTGATTTGATTTACAGTCAGGTGCAGAACCAGCCCAGAACCTGGGAGGGCAATTTCTGGCACAAAAAGATATACCCCAATCAGGTATGGCTGGACGGTATGTATATGGGACAGCCCTTTTATATGGAGTATGAGACAAAGTTTAACGGAAAAAAGAATTATCAGGATATCTTCGGTCAGTTTGCCACCGTGGTAAAGAGGATGCGGGATGAAAAGACCGGACTTTATTATCACGGCTATGACGCGTCCAAGGAAATCTTCTGGTGCGACAAGGAGACAGGATTGTCTCAGAATTTCTGGCTGAGAGCTCTCGGATGGTATTCAATGGCCTTGCTGGATACCCTGGACAAATGTGAGCCGGACGAAAGCTGCCAGAAGGATTATGATAATCTCAAGCAGGTGTTTGTGGATCTTACGGACTCCATGCTTAAGTTCCAGGATGAGAGCGGTCTTTGGTATCAGCTGCCTGCCCTGGGCGGGAAGGAACCCAATTATCTGGAGACAAGCGGCAGCGCCATTATGGCATATTCCCTGTTAAAGGGCGTGCGTCTGGGCTTCTTGCCGGAGTCCTACCGGGCATACGGACTGAAGGCCTTCCATGGCATCTGCGATAAATACCTGAAGGAAAAGGACGGCAGCTTAAGCCTGGGAGGCATCTGTCTGGTGGCCGGCCTTGGACCGGCAGACAATACCAGGCGGGATGGAAGCTTTGAGTACTATATGTCCGAGCCCGTTGTGGAGGATGACGCAAAGGGAGTAGGCCCCCTGCTCTTAGCTTATACGGAAATGCGGCGTCTGGGGAATTAAAGAATCCCCAGATGCTCTAAAAGAATCTTAAGTCCCATAAGGATTAAAATAATGCCTCCGGCCAGTTCTGCCTTTGCTTTGTATTTGATTCCGAATACATTTCCCACCTTTACGCCGACGAAAGAGAGGACAAAGGTGATCACGCCGATCAGGGAAATGGCAGCTGCAATGTCCACCTGCAGGAAGGCGAAGGTGATGCCCACCGCCAGCGCGTCTATGCTGGTGGCCACGGCAAGTAAGAGCATGGTTTTGACATCCAGGGAAGCGTTGGCGCATTCCTCTTCTTTAGAGAGAGCCTCCTTGATCATAGAGCCTCCGATAAGGCACAAAAGGACAAAGGCGATCCAGTGGTCCACGGAAGTGATGTAGCGTTCAAACTGGCTGCCCAGCAGGTATCCGATCAGGGGCATCAGCGCCTGAAACCCTCCGAACCACAGGCCTACAATTCCGGCTTTCTTTAGGGTTACCTCCTTCATGGCCAGTCCCTTGCAGATGGATACCGCAAAGGCGTCCATGGACAGGCCCACTGCAATGACAAAAAGACTCAGTAAACTCATAATATTCTCCTTAGTCTGACATTGATTTGAGAAGAACCGATAAAAAAACTCACGGACAACAGGTATGAAAAATACCCTTGTCCGTGAGTCTCATTATCGCAAAAAAAACTGCTTCGGTAATACCAGATGAAATCATCATTATGTTGATACTACCACAGCCGGGGGCTGTCAACTACTCCCTCACAGTGTTTATTCATCTCAGTTTTTACATGATACTCTAATTGATATTTTTTGTCAAGAAGAAGATTTGTAAAAAATGGGAAAACGAAAACCGGTATGACGAAAGCCATACCGGTTTTGCTGTGCGCCTGACGGTGCATATTAAGCCACTACAGTGACATTGGTAGCACGGATTTTGCTGCTGTTCTGAGGATCGCATTCGGTGTCGAAGGTAACCTTCTGGCCTTCCTCCAGGGACTTAAAGCCCTCAGCATTGATTGCGGAGAAGTGTACGAATACTTCCTCTCCAGTGGCGTCATTGGTAATGAAGCCATAACCTTTCTGTGCATTAAACCATTTTACTGTACCGTTGTTCATTTTGGTACCTCCTTTTATTGTGCAGGCCAAGCCCGTTTTAGTGTTGGTGATTCTAAAACGTAGTGCAAAAAAATCACATATTTTTGTAAACCATCATCAAAGTAGCAATGACTTACAAAAATATGTGAGTTCAATGACTTTCATTTAGAATACGAGTAGAGTATACCACTGTATTTGTCGCAATGTCAATGATTTTTTTATAAATTATAATTAGTGGATTTTTATGAATAATTTCCGGCTTTTTGCAGAAAGTATGAAAAAAGCAAAACGGAGGAAAAGGTCTGCGGCGGCAGGCGTATAGAGCGGAATGTACATTACAGTCAGTATGTTTATGATCGTGGCAATTACAATGGTGTCCTTGATGGCGGGCTTCTGGGTGGGGAGAAGCCTGCGCTGGAAGCTGGCGGAGACGGAGGAAGAAGGCGACGGGCGGCTCGGGGAACAGACAGGTGAGGAAAGATTTGTCCAGGAAGCGGCTTTGGCAGGAGAGGGCCGTGAGACGGTGAAAGAAGAAGGGCCCCGCACGCGGTTTGTTTTCCAGGAGCGGAAAAATAAAACGGTGGAGAAGGTAATTCCCAGGGGCTGGGCCATTGGAAGCCCCTGCGCCGGAGAAGTAAGCTTTTTTTATGAGGGAAGCCGCAGAGGCGCAGTGATTCAGGCGCAAAAGGGAATGGTGTATGCGCCTGCGTCAGGAAAAATTACAAAATTATATCCTATGG
>NZ_CEWDFQ010000166.1:0-6708 GCF_982438285.1 Acetatifactor sp.
ATCATAGGATGTATAATAGTATTGCCAATTTAGAAATGCACCTGCAGTTTCTGCGTGCGGTTATTTTTACGGAGAAATATTATGGGGAATGGATTCACAGGAGAAGCCGGCAAAAAAGCGAGGAGAAACAGTATTACATTAGGAGAGAATATCCGGCGCAAAAGGACAGAACAGAATATTTCACAGGAGGAATTGGCTGAACGGCTGGATATCAGCAGACAATCTATCTCCAAGTGGGAGACCGGTCTGTCGGAGCCTTCCACCAAAAATCTTACGCAGCTTTCGGTGATTTTCCAGTGTGAGCTTTCGGAGCTTATGGCCGAAAGCGCTCAGACAAAGGAACCTCAGGACTTCTCGGTGATCGGCGTGGCCGTGACCCGTTTTGACATGGGGAAGCTGAAATACTTTTTTCAGGAAATGCCGCTGGATATTATAGAGTGCTGCAGGGCCAGCGTGGTGATTACCTGCGGACAAAACCAAGAGGAAAGTAAGATGCTGGAGGAGACAGTGGAGAAATACACAGGCCGCTGCTGTAAATCGATGTCTGCTGGGGAAAATTTAGAGCCTGGCACAATTTATCTGGCGGACAGGAAAAATTACGGTGGGAGCTTTGATGCCTTTTTTGAGGCTCTGGCGAGCAGATACGGGGAAAACGCGGTGGCAGTTCTCTTTTCGGATTTTGAAAAAAGCGGCAAGAATGGCGCGGCGCAGGTAAAAAAAGCAGGCGGCCTCTGCCTTTTGTGCGAGCCTGAGAAAAAGCGAAAGGGGGAAAGATATTGGGATGCCTCGGACAGCAGTCTTTTTGACTATGTGCTGGAGCCGGTGAATATGGGCTATTGGATTGCCAATCATGTGAGAAGGAAATATTTTGAAGGGTCAGAAAAATATCTGGGCTTTTTATCGGAGCGATTTTATCACAGAGTGCAGGAATGTCTGAAGAAAGCGGGGATGCACTCCTACGCGGATTTCAAGGAGGAATTTTTTATCAGGTCCGTTCTGGAGCGTTTTAAGGAGACAGGGGTCGCTTCCCCGGATTATTATGGGCGGATTCTGGAGAGCTCTATGGAGGAGCAGAAAAAGCTGGTGAGCTGCATTCGAAAATATATCTGGAGAGATAAGGACAATAGGAGCAATCTTTTAGAGATCTCAGATATCATAGAGGAGATAAAACCGGAATTTAACGGCATCCGCATATGGGTTGCGGGCAGTGGCAATGGGCTGGACGCCTATGTGGTGGCTATGATGCTGTCTGACTATATGGAAGACCACAGGTGGTATGACAAAGTAAAGATTTTTGCCACGGACGTGGAGGAGGATATGGTGTCCGGAGCCATCAGGGGATTTTTTGAACCGGGTGACATAATGGAGCTGCCGGACAAATGGAGACGCAAATATTTTCAAAAGAGAGATTCCGGTTTTCAGGTCAGCCAGGTGATTCGAAACATGATTATTTTTTCCGTGCATGATATATTGACGAATCCCCCTTTTGCAAGGCTGGATTTGTTGATCTGCAGAAATGTGATGAAAAAATTCCGAATCCGCAGCAGAAAGGCTATGATAGATCGTTTTGCCTATGCGCTGAATCAAAACGGCTATCTGGTGCTGGGACAGGGAGAGGATATTGACGAGCTTAGCAGCTGGTTTGCCTGTGTGGAAAAATATAAGGGAAGAATATGGAAAAAGCAGAAAAATGCCCCTATATCCCTGAATGCACGGACATTTGTAAAGGAATCGCTGTCTGTGGGGAAGGTGGTGGAGGAGCTGCTTACGGCCAGCATGCCGGCCTGCATTATTGTGGATGAAAGGCATGAGATTTTGTATACCGGAAAGGAAGCCGGAAAATATCTGCAGTTCAAGGCTGGGGAATTTTCCAAAAATCTT
Source organism: Acetatifactor sp. (assembly GCF_982438285.1). Taxonomy (NCBI): domain Bacteria; kingdom Bacillati; phylum Bacillota; class Clostridia; order Lachnospirales; family Lachnospiraceae; genus Acetatifactor; species Acetatifactor sp. The sequence goes on from NZ_CEWDFQ010000166.1 coordinate 1,882, forward strand.
TTTGACAATGTGGACAGAAAAACCCGTGTTTTGATCGATATGGCGCTGAAATATCTGGAGCCTTCCGGGGAACGCCAGGAAATTATGGTGGTGAAGGAAGGAGAAGAGGACGCTGGAAACATCAATATTCATGTGCTGGGCAGAGTGATCAGAGAGCGCTGCTATTATCTGATTTGGTTTGAGGCTCAGGAGGACAGAGAAAAGAAAAACAATGAGTATGAGCTTTTCAGCCGTAAGGAGGAAAAACTGGAGCGGGAGCTGGACATTTCCCAGGCCAATCTCTATCAGGCCCTAAAGGAGCTGGATGATACCAGGGATAAGTACGAGCTGATCAATGAAAAGCTGCAGAGCACCAACGAGGAGCTGACACTGATGAACGATGAGCTGCAGGTGGTGAATCAGGAGCTTGCAGCCTCCAACAGAAAGCTTACCCGGGTGAATCTGGAATATCAGAAAAAGATCAATGAAATGCCGGATTTTTCCAGAGATGGGATTGATTTTTTTGAGCTGATGGGACTGCAGACGGTTTTTCTGGACCGTGAATTTTGCATTAAGAAGATGTCTGAGGGCATACCGGAGATCACCCATATCAGGGAATATGACATAGATCGGAACATAGCGGCTGTCAATCTGATGGACGGCTACCTTGGGTGGCGGGACGATGTAAAAGCTGCCAGAGAAGGGCAAAAGGTGATGCGGGTTGTGGACGGAAAGAAAGGCAGTCGATTTATTGTACAGATTCTGCCCTATGGTTTTGAGGACAAAAAGCCATTTGGATATGTGATACTGATTCAGACTGTAGAGAGAAAAAGGAGAGCGGAAGAACGAAGGAAGAAAGCAGAGAAAATAACAGTTTTTGTGTAGTGGGTATCGGGGCCAGCGCCGGGGGACTGGAGGCGCTGCAGGACTTTTTTAAGGAGCTGCCCGAAAATTCAGGGGCTGCCTATGTGGTGATACAGCATCTCTCTCCTGATTACAAGAGCATTATGGATGAGCTTTTAAGCAAGTGCACCAGCATGCCGGTGATGGTGGTGGAGGACGGGATGGAGGTTTTGCCGGATCACGTGTACTTGATTCCGCCCAAAAAGGAAATGACCATCCGGGGCAACAGTCTGATGCTCACTGATCAGGGGCGGATAAACCATGTAAATCTGGCTATAGATACTTTCTTTAAATCTCTTGCAGAGGACTGCGGTAAGTATGCCATTGGGGTGGTGCTCTCGGGAGCGGGCAGTGACGGCACCCAGGGAAGCAGGTATATAAAGGAATATGGCGGCATGGTAATGGTGCAGGAGCCCAGCAGCGCCACCTTCAACAGCATGCCGGTGAACGCCATTCAGACGGGACATGCGGATTATGTGCTGGAGCCGGGGGCTATGGGAGCGGCTATTGTGTCTTATATGGAGAATCTCTTTCATCCAGAGATGAATAAGAAGGAGGTTCAGGAGGATAATGAGCTGTTCCGAAACATTCTGGCTGCCCTGAAGGAAAAGTATGGCATTGATTTTTCTGACTATAAGGAGCAGACCATCAGAAGAAGGCTTGAGCGCAGGGTAAGCATCAAGCAATTCCGTTCCTTAAGTGATTACTATAACTTTTTCAAAAATTCCAGAGAGGAAAGAGAGTGTCTGTTAAAGGAATTTCTCATTGGCGTCACCGGCTTTTTCCGGGACAAGGATGCCTTTGAATATTTGAGAACCCATGTGTTTCCGGACATTGAGCCCCAAAAGGGAGGCTACCGGATTTGGTCCGTAGCCTGCTCCACAGGGGAGGAGGCTTACACACTGGCAATTCTTTTGACGGATTATATGGAGAAAAACCACATTGACAGAGATTTTAAAATCTTTGCCACAGATATTGACAGGGACGCCCTGAATGTGGCCAGCGCTGCCGTATACGCGGACAGTGTGGCTTCTGCCGTGCCGTCGGAATATCTGCAGAAATATTTTACCAAAATCGAGGGAGGCTATAAGGTAAATTCGCAGATCAGGAAGAGGATTATTTTCTCCGTGCACGACGTTCTGGTGGATCCGCCCTTTTCCAAGCTGGATCTTTTGGTGTGCCGGAATCTGTTTATTTATTTGAAGCCCACGGTGCAGCAGGGGCTTTTGCAGCGGTTTTATTATTCCTTAAACCCCAACGGATACCTGTTTATGGGAAACAGCGAATCCATTGGGGAAATGAGCGATGTGTTTCTCTCCCAAAGCCGGAAATATAAAATTTACCAGAAAAAGGAGGTGCCCGGGAGCAGCGCTCTGATGGGAATGCGGTTAAGCAGGGATTACGGGAATTTCTTTGTGCATAACTACCGCATTCGGGAGAAGAACGATGAACGGGGCCTGGGAATCGAGAAAATTGTGGAGCAGGCCTTTTCCATGGTGATGCCTCTCTTTGTTATCATAAATGAAGGGGACAATATTGTGTATACAGGCAAGGATATCAGCCGGGTGCTGCAGATCGGCCAGGGTGTGTTTACCCAGAATATTTTTGCCAACCTGCCTCATGGGCTGGGTATTTTCGTAAACGGCATACTGCGCAAGCTGAAGAGCGGCGAGCAGGAGGCATCGGCGGTGTGCGCTGCAGGCTTCCCCAAATTCCCCAATCAGAATGTGATCATATCCGGCTACCGGCTGGAGACTGCCAAGGCGGTTTTCTATCTGTTAACCTTTGAGATCAAGGATTTGTCCGACCTGGAGTCCGGCGTGGACGATGAGGAACGGCTTTTGTCGGGAGAGCGGATCACGGACCTGGAGGAGGAGCTTCGAATCACCAGGGAAAATCTGCAGGCTACCATTGAAGAGCTGGAGACGGCCAACGAGGAGCTGCAGAGCACCAATGAGGAGCTGGTAGCGGCCAACGAGGAGCTGCAGAGCACCAACGAGGAGCTGCAGTCCGTGAACGAGGAGCTGTACACGGTCAATTCCGAATATCAGTCCAAGCTGGATGAGATGACCCATGTGAATATGGACATGGATAATCTGTTGAATAATGTGGAGGTAGGCGCCCTGTATCTGGACGATCAGTTCAGAATCCGCAAGATAACTCCAATGATTCCCCGGATTACCCACATTATGGACGTGGATGTGGGACGTCCCATCTCTCATTTGTCCCTGATGGACACCTATCCCAACTGGAAGGAGGATATTCAAGAGGTATTTCGAACCAGACAGCCCCTGGACAGAGAGATCTCCGAACCGGGCGGGAGGTTCTGGCTGGTGCGCATCCGGCCCTACCGGACGGACTACAATGCGGTGGAGGGCATCATTATGACCTTTGTGGAGGCCACGGAGCTGCGCATGATGAAAAATTCCACCTTTGCAAATGCAGGACTTTTGTACTGGCAGAGAGAAAACTCCCAGGTGCTGCAGTGGAGATACCGGACGGACATTCATCTGTGCACCATTTACAAGACGGGAGGCTTTGATGTGGAGAAGGAATTCACAGTGTCTCCGGAGGAATTTTTTGAATCCCTGCATGAGGATGACAGAACCCATATCATAAGCGCTTTAAATGAGCTGCGGGAAACGGATAAAAAGAGCTGTGAGCTTACCTGCCGTCTGAAGCACACCGGTGAATATGGGCTGAAGGGGTGGATTTATCTGCAGGTTTATAAGCTGGAGCAGAAGGAGGGCGGCGGCACGAACGCGCTGCAGGGTACGGTTACCAGCTTAGAGCCGGCTGTTTTGCCAGATGCGGTTTCGCCGGAGGCAGCTTTACCGGAGAACACTGCTTCTCCAGAGCCAGCCGTTTCTTCGGAGCCGGCTGTTTCCCAAGAGACTAAAAGCGGAGAGTGATTAAAATGAGGCAGGCGGCCCATGGAGACTGATCTATGGGCTGCCGTTTTAAGGAGCAGGCATGAAGGGGAAGAACCAATCATATATTGTTTTAAACTAAGAATAAATGGTTGCAATTATGAAAAAATTTCTACCCACCTTGCTTTTTTTGTGCGCCATGTTCTTTTTGGGAAGAACCATTGCAGCGGCGGTGTATGACACAAAGGAGACTTCCGGAAACGTTCTCAGCTCGGAAAACTGGGGGCTCGGATTCGGGAAGGAAGGAGAAAAGCCCACAGGCAACGCAGCTGCCGCAGAGCTTGCAAAATACGATACCTATTATATCGGCCAGGGCGAAGAGAAGGTGATTTACCTGACCTTTGACTGCGGATTTGAAAACGGCAATACGGAGCCTATCCTGGACGCCCTGAAAAAGCATCAGGCTCCCGCCACCTTCTTTGTGGTAGGCCATTATCTGGAGTCGGCGCCGGAGCTGGTAAAGCGGATGGTGGAGGAGGGGCACACCGTAGGCAATCATACATACCACCATCCTGATATGTCCTCCCTGTCGGACCGGGCGTCCTTTGAAAAGGAGATAGCGGATGTGGAGGATTTGTTTCAGGAGATTACGGGACAGGAGCTTTCCATGTATTACAGGCCGCCCCAGGGAAAATATAATCTTTCTAATCTGCAGATGGCAAAGGAGCTGGGATATACCACCTTTTTCTGGAGCCTGGCCTATGTGGATTGGTATCAGGATGACCAGCCCACCCACGAGGAAGCCTTTTCCAAGCTGCTTACACGGATTCACCCGGGGGCAATCGTGCTTCTGCACAATACCTCCAAGACAAACGGGGAAATTATAGATGAGCTCTTGACAAAATGGGAGGAGATGGGCTATACCTTCCGTCCTCTTTCTGATTTTGTAGCGGAGGAAGACGGGGAGGAAGGGACGGATGCAGGCTGAGCTGTAACAGTTACGATATTTCGGACGAAAAGCCAGTTAGTGTATAATTTTTATTGGCAAAAATAAAGGGAAGAAGTGAAATACCTC
>NZ_CEWDFQ010000167.1:0-6703 GCF_982438285.1 Acetatifactor sp.
GGTGGGCAGCCAGAGTGCCCAGAGAAGGATTCACTGGGACGAGTATAAGGGAATGACCTTCTGAAAGGAGAGGATTTATATGGGAACGGAAGAGAAAGGCAGAGTGATACAGTCCATACAGAGGGCGGTCAATATCATAGAATGCTTTACGGACGAGGAGTATTTTCTTACCCTCAACCAGATCAGCAGAAAGCTGGAGCTGCACATTAATACTACCCGGGGTATTGTAAATACGCTTCTGGTAAATGACATGCTGGACTATGACTGGATCACAGGCTGTTATTCCTTGGGGCCCTTTTTTGTGAAAAAGGGACAAATGATGGAAAAACGCAATGAAAAGTATGTGGAGATCGCAAAGCCTTATATGCGTCTGATTACTGATAAGTATTTGATTACTGCTACTTTTCAGGTAGTGCGCAACGAGGAGATTTATACCATTGCCATTAAAAACTCTGAAAAAATGTATTACAAAACCAATGTAGAGCTTTATCAGCCGCTGCCCTATTACGCCAGTGCTTCCGGCAAACTACATTTGTTTTACAACATTCTGAAGGACAATCCGGATTATGTGAAGGAATTGGAGTTTGTGCCCTATACGAAAAGAACCTGCCGCAGCTTAAGCTCCTTGCAAAAGGAGATGAATTTTATCAAGGAGAAGGGCTATGGGGAAGAAAATCAGGAAATGGGGAGCAATGTTTCCGGCGTGGCGGTTCCCATATTTAACGGCAAAGGACGGATGACAGCCTCCATCAGCGGCTGGGGAATGGATGAGATCGTAGATAGAAACAGAATAAAAATCGTGGCCGATCTACAGAAGGCGGCAAGAGAAATAGAAAAAAGGATACGGGCGGGAGCAGCGGAGAGCAAATGAAAGTAATGGTGTTTGGAACAAGACAGGAAGAGAGAGAAATCATAGAAAAGCAGGCGGCCTTATATGGGTATGAGGTATGTATGAGAAGCGACTTTTTGACGGAGGCAAACGTACAGGAGACGAAAGGCTGCGAGGCGGTGTGCATCGTTGTGAACTGCAGGATCACGAGGACTATGGCGCATACTATGTCGCAGGCAGGAGTGAAGTACATACTGACCAGAGCAGCTGGAACCGATCATTTGGATGTGGAAGCGATCCGGGAGTATGGAATGCAGACGGCCAATGTGCCTTTTTATTCCCCCAATGCGGTTTCGGAGCATACCATACTTTTGACTTTGGCTGCCCTTCGTCATTTTAAGGAGCAGATAAGACGCACTGCAAAATATGATTTTTCCATCGCTGGGCTGGAGGGAAGAGAACTGCGTAATATGACGGTGGGAGTGATTGGCGCAGGGAGAATCGGCTGCGCCACCATTTGCGGACTGAAAGGCTTTGGCTGCAGAATCTTAGCGTATGACCAGAGAAAGCAGGAAGAAATAAGAGAGGATGTCAGTTATGTTTCACGAGAGACTGTGCTGGCAGAAAGCGACGTATTAATCTTTCACTGTCCCCTCACAAAGGAAACCTATCATATGATCTGTGAGAATACAATAGAAAAATGTAAGGATGGCGTTGTCCTAATAAATTGCGCCCGAGGAGGCATAATAGACAGCAAGGCCGTGCTGAAGGCTTTAAAATCTGGAAAGATCGGCGCTCTGGCCATGGATGTATATGAGCAGGAGGACAGCTTCCTGAGGAAGGATATGTCTGTGCAGGGCCTTCAGGACGGGGTGTTTAAGGAACTGACGGACAGGGAGGATGTTATCTACACCTCTCATACGGCGTTTTATACGGATGAGGCGATTTCCAATATGATAGAAACCAGCTTTAAAAATCTTTATGAGTATGAAAAAAGCGGAAAATGTGAGAATGAGGTATAGGGGAGAGGCCGGGAAATATGCAGCAGTTTAACATGATGATGCAACTGCAGTTACAACTGTTTCTGCTGATGGGAATGGGCTGGTTTCTGGGAAGAAAGAAATGGCTGACCACACAAGGACGCAGGTGCCTGGCGGATATTTTCATAAAGATCATGCTGCCCTGCAATATAATAGTATCCTTTCAGGTGGAGCTTACAAGGGAAATCGCAGATAAGCTATTCATCATTCTTGTGATTTCTTTTGCAGTCCAGTTTTTCTATCTGTTTTTCAGCAAAATACTGTATAGAAGGGTAGAAGAGGGCCGGAGGAAGGTTTTGCAGTATGCTACCATTTGTTCCAATTCCGGGTTTATGGGAAATCCGGTAGTGGAAGGCGTGTATGGTTCAATGGGGCTTTTGTATGCTTCTGTAGCCTTGATCCCGCTGCGCATTTTTATGTGGTCTGCAGGACTATCCCTGTTTACGGTGACAAACGGAAAAAGGGTGGTAAAGCAGCTGTTAACGCATCCGTGCATCATAGCGGTGGAAATAGGAATTCTGTTAATGATCACAAAATGTCAGATACCGGGTTTTTTAGATAAAACGCTGTATTCCTTAAGCAGCTGTGTGACACCCATATCTATGCTTATCATTGGAGGTATTTTGTCAGAGGTGGATATCAAGTCGGCACTGGATAGGAATGTGCTTTACTATACGGGGATACGGTTGATTGTGCTCCCCATGACAGTAATGGGTGTTCTAAAGCTGTGTCATTGCGACAGACTGTTAACAGGAGTGATGGTTCTTCTGGCCGGTATGCCGGCGGGCAGCACGACGGCTATTTTAGCAGAACAGTATAAGGCAGATGCAGCATTCGCGTCTAAATGCGTATTGGTGTCCACTCTGCTGTCTGTAGTTACATTGCCGGTGCTTTGTTTAATTTTATAAGCAGAGGGAGGAAAATTATGGAAAATTATATTATTACGATTGCCCGTGGCTTTGGCAGCGGGGGTAAGGAAATCGGAACAAAATTAGCGGCGCAGCTGGGGATTCCCTGTTATGAAAAGCAGCTGCTGGATATGGCATCTGAGCAAAGCGGCATAAACAAGCAGCTTTTTGCCGAAGTGGACGAGAAGCTGCGGGGAAGCTATGTGGCAAATCGGTTAAAAAAGATGCCATTCAGCAATGTAGTGCAGCCCAATGAAAAAGGATTTACATCGGATATAAATCTCTTCAATATTCAGTCTCAGATTATCAGGGAGCTTGCCGAGACAGAGTCTTGTATCATTATCGGGAAATGCGCGGATTATGTGCTGCGCCACAAAGAGAATGTAATCAGTGTGTACATAGAGGCACCGCGACAGCAATGCGTTGAGTCCATCATGGAAAAGCGTCATGTGTCCTTTGAAAGGGCGAACGAGCTGATCCGAAAAACGGATAAGTATCGGGCGGATTACTATAAGTATTATACGGGAGGCGGGCTTTGGACGAATCCTGTGAATTATGACATGACCCTAAACAGCGCAAGGGTGGGAAGAGACAAGTGCGTTGAGGTAATCAGGGGTTACCTTAAGATAAAATTTGGGGTATAATAAAAATAATGTATATAATTTGCCGGACACCATTTTGACAGGGAGGCATCTATGAACGATACAGTATTTGTAAACGGCAGGGAGTATACGATCCTTAAACTGCTGGGAAAGGGTAAAGGGGGATATTCTTATCTTGCGCGAACAGGGGATGAGGAGGTGGTGGTAAAGCAGATTCACCATGAGCCTTGTGCCTACTACCAGTTTGGGAATAAGATGGAGGCTGAAATATCGGATTACAAACGTCTGCAGGATATAGGAATTCCCATGCCCCAAATGATAGAGGCGGATATAAAAAATGAGAGAATTGTGAAGGAATATATCGCAGGCGATACGGTATATGAACTGGTTTTAAAGGATAAACTGCCGGAAAATTGTCTGTGCCAGATGAAATCCATGTGTGATTTGTTATATAAGGCTGGGACGAACATCGATTATTTTCCAACCAATTTTATTTTACGGGATGGAATTTTATATTATGTAGATTACGAATGCAATGATTACATGGAAGAGTGGAATTTTGAAAACTGGGGAATAAAATATTGGTCTTTTTTTTAAGTGAGCCTTGAGAAATCGAGGCTCTTTTTTAATACTTTATAAACAAAACGCATACGAAATGAAAACACATATGAAATAGAGTAAAAACATAAGAGCCTAATAGAAAAGGAGATGCGATCAATGAATGCCATTGAAATTAGAAATCTGTCAAAAAGCTTTCGCGGGATGTACGCAGTGGATCATCTCAATATGACTGTGCCCGTGGGAGCGATATATGGATTTATCGGCGAAAACGGAAGTGGAAAATCCACAACGGAGAAGCTGATCTGTGGGCACCTTGTCCCGGACGGCGGAGAAATCAAGCTGTTTGGCAGGAATTATACAGACGCCGGCGTAAGGGTGAGAGTGGGCGCCTTAATTGAAAACACGGGCTGCTTTCCCAATTCAAGCGTGTGGAATAACCTGATGATGCAGGCTATCAACCTGAACCTTGAAAATCCAAAGGAAGAAATCAAAAGAGTGCTGCGGATCGTCCGAATGGAGGATTCCGCTTCCATGAAATTCAAAAGCTGTTCGCTTGGCATGAAGCAGAGGATCGGCATTGCCATGGCGTTTCTGGGTGATCCTGCGCTGCTGATTCTTGACGTAGAATGTAGCCCCTCTCAGACTGTGTATGCCGGTGTATAGCGTGGAGGAAGGAGGGCGAATAGGTACAGGAAACACAGCAGAAAGAAAAAAGTGTGTATAGAGTAAGGTAGGAACGACCATGAGAGTGGTCGCTTTTTTTATGCCCTCCTACCGGGCAGAAGGGAAATCAGATTTCAGAATGGAGATGTAGACGATGAATGAATGGGAACGCCTGCACCAGCAGGCCAAGCGATACCAGGCTGAGTATCCTCCCGGTACCCGAATCATGTTACTGAGCATGGGCAGAGATCCCTGTCCTGTCGAAGATCAGACAAGAGGAACTGTCAAAGTGGTGGATGATATCGGAACACTGCACTGCTCGTTTGACAATGGAAGATCTCTCGGCGTTGTGCCTGGTGAGGACTCGTTTCGCAAGCTGACGGAGGAAGAACTGGCAGAGGAACAGGAATCCGGCATGACTGAGGATCAAGGCCCCATCATGGGAATGTAGGAGGTAAATCATTTGGAAATTGAAATTGAGATTCCGGAGGCGCTGGTGGAGCCGCTTTTGATCCAGGCTGCCATTGAGGAAGTGCCTGTAGAGGAAATTGTAACAAGGGCGATTCAGAAATTCATGGAAAGAGGTGAACACAGTGGCTGCTGACGGGAAGAAAGGCATTACGGTCAAAGTCGATGCGGCTTTGCATGCCGAGATTACACAATATCTGCAAGACCACGGGATGACGATGACGGAGTTTGTCACGCTGGCCTTGCAGGATGAACTGCATCCTAAAATTGATGAAAAGGAAGGGAAAAACATGGAGAAAATGAGGACACTGGCGTTTCAGGTGCCGGAAAGCTTGTTCCAGCGGATCAAAGATTATCTGCACCGCAATAACATGACGCAAAAGGACTTTGTCATCGGCCTGATTGAGCAGGAGCTGGATCGGGATCTGGCTGAGAGTCAGGAAACCGGCGAGGCCCAGGGTGACTTCGAGGATACGGAGGAACTGGAGGATACAGAGCAGTTGGACGCTGATCAGGAGTTACCTGGAGATCAGGAAACTGCTTCTTCTGCGGAGAAAATGGATGAAGCGGAACCCTCTATCCCCGATCAGGAAGTGCCGGGGACATCTGAGGAAGGCCCCGATGCTGAAGAACTGGATGAGATGTCCCCATCGGAGGAAACCGGCGAAGCAGACTATCAGGACGATGAAGATATGTCAGAAGATGCCCTGGAGGATGAAGGCTCGGAAGAAACCGAAGATACTCTGGAGGTTGAGGACGAGGAAGAAACGGAGGCCGTCCTGGAGGATGAATACGAAGATGAATCCGGGAATGAGGACGAAGATATGGATGAGGATGAATCGGAAGATGAAAATGTAGGTTTCGCTATGGGAATGTGAGGTGGATGCAGCCTATGACCATTTATCAGGAAGAACTGCTGCGCCGCCTTCCTCAATTAGACTGTACTGGGTATTATGGCTATCGGGATGGTCTGCTCCACATTTTTCACGGAGACGCTCCTTTCTGTCGGCAGACACCCGAAGGTTTTCTACGGTTTTATGAGGATCAGTTTGAGGCACTACGCCAGACGGAACTCTATGATAAAATTCATCAGGAGGCCAGAGCCATCCGTGAGTATGTGGGCCTCTATGAAGCAGCCCCACAGATGGAGGCGGATGGCGTCCACGATTACCGGAAACTGGCGGAGTATGGGAATATCGTCCTGGCCGGAACGTACAGTGAAAACCATGGTTTCATGTTTACCACATGGGATCAGGATAAAGAGCGTGGCTATGTGTCCTGCGGCGATTACTCTCCCAATTATGCATATGCAAAAGAATCCTTTGTCCGGCGCTCCGGGTTAGTCCAGGAACAACGCTTGTTTCAGCCAGCAGAAGCTGAAAATCTCTATCGATGCGTGGACTATGCCAGAAATCACTGCGGCTCCCTTACCTTCGAGCAGTCGAAAGCGCTGGATGAGCTGGCGGAAAAGCTATCGTTTGGCTATCCGGAGATTGAAGAAAATCCTCCTACTTTTGAACCGGAGGATGGCCCACAACTGAATCTGTAACTCAAGTGACACCCTTGCTTTGTTGATAAAGCGAGGGCTTTTTTTATGAAAGGAACCATGAATGATGTATTTTACCGAAACCG